>JBIKJD010000152.1:0-2528 GCA_044361205.1 Rhodoluna sp. | reverse complement strand
AGTAGCGTCATCGGAAAACACTTCCGTTGGCTCTACTCGCATACCTGATTCGACGACCTTCACGGTCATCAACGAATCGGGCGCTGGGAAGTTCTCGCTTAAACTGCTCGAGCTTAGAGAGCGCCTAATTCGAGGGGTTTCGGTGGTCAACAAAGGACTCAACTGGTTCTTTGGTTCGGTGACCATAATTGGCTGGACTCTGATCGCCTTTGTTGTGCTTTGGTGGCCGCTTGGGTCTGTTCTCCATTGGCCGGAATTCGCTTTTCTAGGAACCGTGGCATTCCTGGTTCTCATTGTGGCTGTGCCATTCCTGCTGGGTGGCCGAAACTACGAGGTCGGCTTCGAATTACCTCAAGATCGGGTTGTTGCCGGTTCGAAAGTAACGGCTAACGTTGCCATCACCAACAACGGCAAGTTCATTGAATTGCCGGGCGGCATGGACATCCCAATCGGCTCGGAAGTTCTTGAACTGCCGGTTCCGTTGATGAGGCCGGGGCAAACCTACAATTCGCCGGTGGACATTCCCGCGCTGAAGCGAGGTGTCGTAGACATTGGTCCAATCACCACAGTTCGTTCCGACCCAGTCGGCGCACTGCGTCGTGAACTCGCTTGGCTCGACGTTCAGAAACTTTACATTCACCCTGCCACGGTCAACATTCCTTCCACGCGAGTGGGGCACATCCGCGACCTGGACGGAAACCCGAGCAGCAACCTAGTCGATTCCGATATTTCGTTCCATGCCGTTCGCGAATACGTGCCAGGCGATAGTCAGAAGCACATTCACTGGAAATCAACAGCCAAGACCGGCAAGCTAATGGTTCGCCAATACGAGGAAAGTCGCCGCTCTCGCTTGGCTCTAATCCTCGGCATGCAAACCTCGGAATACAGGGACGCCGACGAGTACGAGCTCGCGGTTAGTGCGATTGGTTCCCTAGGGCTTCGTGCCATCTACGACGGCCGAACCATCAGCATCGTCGCCAGTGATGAGATTCCAAAGGTCGCCCGAGGTTCCGTGAAGGCCATGCGTGAATTCAAAGTTCAATCACGCAATCGTTTGCTGGACGATCTCTGTCTCATCAACATGTCCTCCCAATCCATGGGTTTGAACGATGTTTGTGCGCTGGCTTCGCATAAATTCAACGACCTATCGCTGGCCATAATCGTCTGCGGTTCAACCGTCGAGCCTAGGGAATTACAAAGAATGCGCTCCAAACTTCCAAGCAACATCGGGGTTATGGCCGTGAGCGTCAACCCGAACGCGGAACCTTCCTTCAAAACGTTCCAGGGAATCGACGTTTTGACCATCGCTGTCCTTGATGACCTAGCGGGTCTTTTGGGGAGGTTTGTACGTTGAGAAACAAACTCATCTCCACGACCCACATCCTTGCGTTTTTGGCCATCATGCTGGTGTTCGTCTGGCCGATTTATCGCGACGCCTATCTACTCATCACAATCGGAACCGCGTTGGCCCTTGGCACACTAATCGGCTATTTGCAAGCAAAGCGAAACTGGTCCGTCTTGAACACCGTTTTGCTAGTTCTCGTTTCTTATCTAATTTTTGCTGTTCCGGCCACGAACCCGATGGCACTTTCCTCTCCGATTGCATTTCTAAGCGGATGGCTCGAAAGCATTTCTGCGTCAGTCTTTTCCTGGAAACAATTGGTCACCATCGAACTACCGGTTGGTACTTACCACTCGCTCCTAATTCCAATGTTCATTGCATTCTTGATCACCGCGGTCACCGTCGCTTGGGTAATTTTCGGTCCAGTTCGCCGTTATTGGATTGCCATGATTCCGCTAATCTCGCTAGCAATTTTTGCCATCAGTTTCGGTGACACCATGGTTCCAGGAGATCTCAACCTTCTTGGGTTGTTGCTCCCGGTTTCAACGGCACTCGTCCTAGGTTTCGCCCTTCTGGTAATTGCAGTTTCTTATCTCACCTGGGGCGCGGCTGCCTCCAGGCGTGCCAAGTTGATTGGCGCTACCGACCGAAACATTTTCAAAGTGGGCAAAGCCGGCCGCATTCGTCAGTTCCGAAAATTTGCTGCCGCAGCAGTCGTTATTGCACTGACCGGGGGATTGGCATCGGTCGTAATGATTTCGGATGGAGTAGCCGGAACTCGCAGCGTAATTCGAGGTGCGGTTGACCCCGAAGTCTTGATCCGTGATCAGATTAGCCCGCTGAGCACCTACCGTATGTACTTCACGAACCCCGAGCTACTCGACCGCGAACTGGTTTCGGTCACTGGCTCCGAAGGCGGACCTGATCGAATTCGCCTCGCCGTAATGCCCTACTACGATGGCACCGCGTTCACGGTGACCCCAACTTTAGGTCAACCGGAAAACTCAGCGATGTTTGCTCGTGTTCCATCAGACCTAGCTTCACGAAAGGGCACGTCTGAAACCGTGGTTACGAACATCAAGGTTCGAGAACTCGATTCAATTTGGCTCCCGCTCGTGCAGAATCTGAAGCGAGTGAATTTTGCCGGCGCAACTCAGTCCGAAAACACCGACGCCTTCTTCCTCAA
>JBIKJD010000062.1:0-6215 GCA_044361205.1 Rhodoluna sp. | reverse complement strand
TCTTCTGGAGCTGTCATTCCGAACGGAGCTAGCGGCGCCGAATACCAAATCATTTCCTACCGCGAGCAGGAAACCGATCTTGCTGGACTTGAAGCGAGCTCGGCCACAATCGATCCGAGCTTCATTCCCGAGTCACTCACCGAATGGTTGAAGGCTCAGGAGGATGTCGATGTTTCAACAGCAGACGGCATTCAAAAATTGGCGAAGCGTTTGCGCGATCGCGGGTACCTCAGCCACGCCCTCGAGCGTTCCCAGACCGACAACGGAAATCTATGGATGGCTCGTTTGGCCGACTACAGTTTTGAATCGTCGCTAGGTGGTCACAACGTCGGTCGCGTAGACAAGATGTTCACCGCCCTGAACGAGCGGGCATCAACTACCAAGACCACCACGGACCGATTCCTTGTTGCTGCAATCGGCGACGACGAACAGTTCGCCGCCGCCATTGCACTAATCGCCGCTGCCAAAAACTATCCATCTCGTGTGGTGATTGGTTTCCGCACCAACGAGTCAGTAGATCAACCCAAGGGTGTTCCAGCCTGTGAGGCTGGTTCCTGCAAGGGTGAGAACCTAACCGCCTGGGTTGAGGTTCAGGGTCAAAATGGTGAGTGGGGCGTAATCGACGCAACACCTCAGTTCGAGAACAAGGTTTCACCAAAGAGCACCAAACGCCAAGATCCTAAGAACCCAACCTCGGTCGTCGAAGACGCCTCAACGGTCCTACCTCCAGAAAAGGCAAACCCAGCCACCGGCGAAACCGACGTCATTGAGAACGAAGAAGTCATTGATCTTTCCTGGCTACTCAATATCCTTTCGAAAATCCTCGGCGTTGCAGTAACCACTGGTCTGTTAGCCAGCCCATTCGCGCTAATTCTCTTCACGAAGAAAAAGCGTCGCCGCGAACGCGAAGAATCAGAATCACCAACCGACAACGTGCAAGGCGCCTGGGAAGAGTTCGTTGATCAAATGGTCGATTTCGGTCAACCACTTCCCAAATCCCAAACCCGACTTGAACTAGTGCGCGACTTCGGTCTGCCATCGGCAGTTCGCCTCGCTGAACTATCCGACCAAGCTGCCTTCTCTTATGAAGACCCTTCCGCCGAAGAGGTTGAGGAAGCGTGGCAGTTGGTAAATGCCGAGATTGCTGCTCAGAAGCAGGGCATGAAGTTCCTAAAACGAATCATCTCGAAGCTATCTCTGCGCTCGTTCTTGAGACACGTAGACACCACCGAACAACTCGATAAATTCCGCGGAGCACTTAACTTCAAGCAAGCCGCGTCTCGCTACGAGGGATCTCCGCTCGCTGCGTTCTTGAGATTCATCTGGCGCCAACTAGTTAGTCTCGTGCCCAAGAAGTAGCATTTAGTTGAAGGAAGCGAGAACATGGAAAACGACGAATTAGACGACTCCACAGTTGTGGTCAGTCGCACGAACCCTTCAGTCGAAGAGGCCACGGTCGTCACCTCGTCTCGTCAATTCACCGAATTGGATGAAACCACAACCACCAGCGGTGTAGGCGTAATCTCCGAAACCTCCGATGTTGCCCCGGTTCCAACCTTCCAACCTCAACCCGTGGTTATCGAAAAACCTGAAATCTCCACAGTCGGCCCAGTCGAAGCCGTCCTAGATCCAACCAGCATCGAAGAGAACACCAGGGTTAGCCACCTCGACGACATCGTAGAAATCAAATCTCAAGAAGTTGTCGAGGCAGAGTTCATCGTTACCCCTCCGGTTGTCACTCGAACCGGAGCATCTCGCGAAAAACTCATGGCAAAAACCAAGCGACGCCGCACCATGAATTCTCTAACCGTAATCATCGCCGTAACAATTGCCACCTTGGTTGTCGGAGGAACGCTGGCCGTCCTTGTTGTCATGTCGATGAACTAAACCCATGAACGATTTCTTGTCACAAACCCCAACACTGGACGAACTTTATGGGCGGCACTCTTCCAAATGGCGACGCTTCCCCCAGGATGTCCTGCCCATGCATGTGGCCGAAATGGATTTCCAAATAGCCGGCGCAATTCGCGACCGAATCATCACCATGACCACCGAGAATGACCTCGGATACTTAGGCCCGGTTCCCGAAGTTGCCGAAGCCTTCGAAGGTTTCGCCAAAAAGCGCTGGAATTGGCAGATCGACCCCACTCAACTCAAGTTAGCCACCGACGTGGGCGTCGGGGTAGTGGAGTTCCTCAGAGCAAACGGTTTTGCCGACGGCAAAGTAATCATCAACAGCCCCGTCTATCACGGCTTCTGGGAGTGGCTGGGGGAGTTGCGAATCACTCCCGTCGATGTTCCACTGACGAACCAACTGGAATTAGACATCGACGGCATTCAGAAACAGTTTTCCGCTGGAGTCAAAGCAATTCTCCTCTGCAATCCCCAAAACCCAGTTGGCAAGGTTTTCTCAAGAGAAGAACTAACCGCGCTTGCGAAGATCGCCAAGAAACACGACGCAATCGTGATCAGCGATGAGATTCACGCTCCGCTCACCTACAAGGATCACGAATTCGTCCCATTTCTTTCCTGCGGTCCAGATGCCGAAGCCACCGGAGTGTGCATCACATCTGCGAGCAAGAGTTGGAACTTGGCTGGCCTAAAAGCCGCATTCCTAATCACTCAATCAGAAGCCATGAAAGCCAAAGTCAAGAACATGCCATCTGCAACCCACTGGCGCTCGTCGATCCTCGGTGCCTTCGCCATGGCCGAAGCTTTCAGTAATGGTGTCACCTGGCTAAACACGACCGTCAACACTTTGGACACCAACCGCAAGTTTCTAGAAAGCGAATTAGCCACTTCTCTCCCAGAGGTGAAATTCCAACTTCCCGAGGCCGGCTATCTCGCTTGGTTAGATGTCTCAGCTTGGGAATTCGGTCAACAAACCGTAGACCATATTCTTCGGGAAGCCAAAGTTTCACTCGTTGCAGGCACCGACCACGGCCCCGAATATGTGAACCACATCCGCCTCAACTTCGGCACCAGTCAAGCCATCATTCACGAAGGGCTAACTCGCATTTCCAAAGCGGTCCACAAATGAATCTAAAGCTCACTAAACCACTACTCTGGGCGGGCG
Organism: Rhodoluna sp.; assembly: GCA_044361205.1. Classification (GTDB taxonomy): domain Bacteria; phylum Actinomycetota; class Actinomycetes; order Actinomycetales; family Microbacteriaceae; genus Rhodoluna. The sequence goes on along the minus strand of JBIKJD010000062.1, from coordinate 3,139 downwards.
CAGGAGTAGGCCTACTCGGCTACCTAACGCTCTGGCCCAAAGACTTGCGAGTACCCTGCGCCATCAACCATGTAACTGGCCTTCAATGCCCAGGTTGCGGCACAACCAGAGCACTCACAGCACTGGTTGAAGGAGACGTTGCAACAGCATTCAACTTCAACCAGCTCATCTTCTTCATCCCTCTATTCCTGATAGCCCTTCAACTCTCAAAGCGTTCGCAAAACAAAAAGATTTACGAAGTCTCAATTGTCACCATCGCACTAATCGCCACGCTAGGATTCTTCCTAGTTAGAAATAACTTCATCTAGGGGGAACCATGTCTCAACTGATCCAACCAACTCCGTCGGTTAGCAAGCTTTCAGCAACCGCTCTTCTCATGCTGCGCATCACCCTTGGGATCAATATCCTCGGTACGTTGATGGCCCAAGGTGCCATGGTGTTCTTTATTACTCAAGACAGGTATTCGCCTGATTTGGGTTTTTGGCTATCGTTTGTTTTGAGCTTGGTCGGGGCTGCACTTTCTGCACTGACGATTTTTGTTTTCAAGCGACTTTCGATAATCACACTTGCAATAGGTCTGGTGAGCATCTTTATAACGGCACAGCTTGCCAACTATGTTCAAAACATTGCCTACGATGATTTTTCCTTTGAGCGCCTATTCAGCAAACTTCCATTTGTCGGCCTGTGGGAGTCCATCAACTACATGGGTCCATATCTTTCTGAGTTGGAGCCAATGGGGCTAGTCAACTTCTTTGGTTGGGGTGTCCTCGTTCCTGTGGCATCAATCTTGTCCTTGGTGGTAGCCGTGCTTGGAATTATCGCAATCACTACGAGCTCTAAAGAAGCCCCGGCGCCAGCAATGGGCTTCGGAACCCTAGATCCAAATTCAGGTTTTTCAACACCAAACATAGGAGAAAACAACATGTCCAACCAGTACGGAATGCCAGGTCAACCAGACATGAACGCCACTTGGATCATCGCTCTTCCGGGCTACCCACAAGAGCCACTTAATGTCTTTCAGCTTCGCCAGATGGCTATCGCTGGAACCATTAACTCTCAGACTCCAGTCAAGGACGCAGCTTCGGGTAACGTGTTCACCGCCAAGGTCGTTCCAGGCTTGTTCTCACGTCGTGACTACATAACTGCTCTTGTACTTTCAATCTTCCTCGGTGGAATTGGCGTAGACCGTTTCTACCTTGGCCAGACAGGTTTAGGCATCGGCAAGCTTCTCACCCTAGGTGGTTGTGGTGTTTGGGCACTGGTTGACTTGATCTTGATCGCTATGCGTAAGGTCAACGACAACGAAGGCTTGCCTCTGTCTTAGGTCGGAGTTAAGGGAATTCCCTCTGCATTTATTGCAGGGGGAATTCTGCTTAAGGTTAGGCTGATTAGTGACTCAAGAGGATGTTATGAACATTGACTGGAATGCTCTTCGCGCCGTTGCGAATGAAGCGATGACCAAGGCGTATGCGCCATATTCGAATTTTCCGGTGGGAGCTGCCGCGATTACCGACTCTGGCCAGATTGTTTCTGGTTGCAACGTTGAAAACGCTTCCTACGGGCTTGGGCTGTGTGCCGAGTGTTCGTTGGTTTCAAACCTAACCATGACCGGTGGCGGAAAACTAGTTGCCTTCACCTGCGTGGATGGTCGCGGAAACATCCTGATGCCTTGCGGTCGCTGCCGACAGCTTCTGTTTGAGCACTCTGCCGAGGGCATGGTCTTGGAAACGGTTTCTGGTTTAAAGACAATCGACGAGGTGCTTCCAGATGCGTTTGGACCTCGCGACCTAGAGGAGCGCAAGTAATGTCATTCGATGCCGTGCAACTAATTGTTGAGAAGCGTGAGAAAGGCGAGCTTTCTACCGCCGCAATCAACTGGCTGATCGAGAACTACACCAAGGGCAATGTTGCCGATGAGCAGATGAGTGCCATGACCATGGCCATCTTGCTGAACGGGATGTCTCGTCGTGAGATCACCGACCTGACCATGGCAATGATTGCCTCGGGTGAGCGCTTGGACTATTCCAAGCTTGGTGTGCCAACGGCAGACAAGCACTCGACCGGTGGAGTCGGTGACAAGATCACCTTGCCGCTCGCTCCGCTCGTCGCGGTTTTCGGTGTTGCCGTTCCTCAGTTATCTGGACGCGGTCTCGGTCACACCGGCGGAACTCTGGACAAACTGGAAGCCATCCCTGGCTGGAAGGCAGCCCTTTCGAACCAAGAGATGTTTGATCAGTTACAGTCGGTTGGCGCGGTCATCTGCGCTGCCGGTTCGGGGCTGGCTCCTGCCGACAAAAAGCTCTACGCCCTTCGCGATGTCACCGGAACCGTTGAAGCGATTCCTTTGATTGCGTCTTCAATCATGTCCAAAAAGATTGCTGAAGGAACCGGCGCACTCGTCCTAGACGTCAAGGTTGGTTCCGGCGCTTTCATGAAGGACCTGGCCCGTGCCCGCGAATTGGCTCAGGTCATGGTTCAAATAGGCCAGGACGCCGGGGTCAAGGTTTCGGCACTTTTGACCGACATGTCAACGCCTCTGGGTCGCAAGATTGGCAACTCGCTTGAGGTCGAAGAGTCGGTTGAAGTTTTGGCTGGCGGAGGTCCAGCCGATGTGGTTGACCTCACCGTAATGCTTGCCGAAGAAATGCTTCGACTCGCTGGCAAGGGCGATGTTGATGTTCGCGCAGCACTCAACGACGGACGCGCCATGGACAAATGGAACGACCTAATTTCGGCCCAAGGGGGAGATCCGAAAGCGGCTTTGCCGAAAGCGAGGTTCGAGCACGTGGTCACCGCTACCGAGACCGGAGTTCTTTCTGAACTTGATGCTCTGTCAGTTGGTATTGCAAGCTGGCGGCTTGGCGCTGGCCGCGCTCGCAAAGAAGACCCGGTTCAGTTCGGGGCTGGAATTGTTTTGAACAAGGTTCAGGGCGAGAGCGTTACCAAGGGCGAGGCTTTGATGACTCTCTACACCGACAACGAAGAGCGATTTGAGAGAGCCATGAATGCTCTCGAAGGCGGCATTTCGATTGGCTCAAGCGCGCCTGAGCGCAAGTTGTTGCTAGATCGAATTCAGGGCTAGAACGCTGCGTCTAGGGCCTGGAACAGGTCTTTTAGTAGATCGTCTGGGTGTTCCAGA
>JBIKJD010000037.1:0-8894 GCA_044361205.1 Rhodoluna sp. | reverse complement strand
TTCCTTCAAGTCGCTGTAGCCGGTGGTGGCCATTGCACGCTTGAGGGCGCCGATCAGGTTGGTGGTGCCGTCTGCTGAAGAAGAAGGGCCGAGCAGGATCTGCTCCAGAGAACCAGAGGTTCCCACGTGTACACGTGAACCGCGTGGCAGTTCTGGGTGGAAAGCTTCCTGACCCCAGTGCCAACCCTGGCCAGGTGCTTCTTTGGCGCGGGCCAAAACCGAGCCGAGCATTACCGCGTCGGCTCCACAGGCAATCGCTTTCACGATGTCGCCAGAAGTTCCAAGACCGCCATCGGCGATGACGTGAACATAGCGACCACCGGATTCATCCATGTAGTCGCGTCTGGCGCCGGCAACGTCGGCTACCGCGGTTGCCATTGGTGCGTGGATTCCGAGAACCTTGCGAGTGGTCGAGGCTGCTCCGCCACCAAAACCAACTAGGACCCCGGCGGCGCCGGTGCGCATTAGGTGAAGGGCGGCGGTATAGGTAGCTGCTCCACCAACGATCACAGGAACATCCAGTTCGTAGATGAACTCTTTGAGGTTCAGCGACTCGGCAGTTTGGGAAACGTGTTCTGCAGAAACGGTTGTTCCGCGAATTACAAAAAGGTCGACTCCGGCCTTGACCACGGTCTCGTGGAATTCGGCGGTGCGCTGTGGTGAAAGTGCTCCGGCCACGGTAACGCCGGCTTCACGAATCTGAGCCAGGCGGTCGCGAATCAGTTCAGCCTTGATTGGAGCCGAGTACAGGGTCTGCATGCGAGCGGTTGCTTCGGTTTCCGAAAGCCCAGCGATTTCCGCAAGCTGTTTGGTTGGGTCTTCGTAGCGAGTCCAGAGACCTTCTAGGTCTAGAACACCGAGACCCCCGAGCTTGCCGATGGCAATTGCGGTTTCCGGTGAAACTGCCGAGTCCATTGGAGCTGCAAGTACCGGTAGGTCGAACGAGTAGGCGTCGATGTTCCAGGTGGTGGAAACATCCTTTGGGTCACGGGTTCTACGTGAAGGCACCACGGCAACGTCGTCGAATGCCCAGCTGCGGTGGGCACGCTTGTTGCGGCCAATCTCGATTTCGGTCAACGGTTTTCCTAACGGCTTGAGTAGTTTGGTGCTTCGGCGATCATCTGAACGTCGTGCGGGTGGCTTTCCTTTAGTCCGGCCGCAGTAATGCGAACGAACTTACCTTTTTGCTGCAGTTCGTCGATGGTTTCCGAACCCACATAACCCATCGACGCACGCAGGCCACCGACGAGTTGGTGAACCACGGTTTGAACGGTGCCGCGGTAAGGAACGCGCCCTTCGATGCCTTCCGGCACCAACTTGTCTTCGCGAAGCACGTCGTCCTGGAAGTAGCGGTCCTTCGAGTAGCTCTTGGCTTCGCCGCGAGACTGCATCGCACCGAGCGAACCCATTCCTCGGTAAGTCTTGAACTGCTTGCCACCAACGAAAGTGATGTCGCCAGGGGCTTCATCGGTTCCGGCTAACAGTGAGCCGAGCATTACGGCATTGGCTCCGGCAACCAACGCCTTAGCGATGTCTCCGGAATACTGCAAACCGCCGTCGGCGATGACTGGAACACCGGCAGGCTTGCAGGCCTGAGCGGCCTCGTAAACGGCAGTAACCTGAGGAACACCGACTCCGGCAACCACGCGGGTAGTGCAAATCGAACCTGGGCCAACGCCAACTTTCACGCCGTCGACTCCGGCGTCTACAAGCGCCTTGGCACCCTCTCGAGTGGCCACGTTTCCACCGATAACATCCACATTCTTGGCGAATGGTTCTGCCTTGATTTTGGCAACCATCTCAAGGACGGCACGGTTGTGGCCGTGAGCGGTGTCCACAACCAAAATGTCTACGCCAGCATCGATTAGAGCCATGGCTCGTTCCCAAGCATCGTTTCCAACGCCAACTGCGGCGGCAACTAGAAGGCGACCAGAGCTGTCTTTCGAAGCCAGCGGATACTTGTCGCTCTTGTCGAAATCCTTCACGGTGATTAAACCGGTCAGGCGACCGTTGTCGTCGATCAGTGGAAGTTTCTCAATGCGGTGCTGAGCGAACAGGGCAATCGCCTCGTTTGGGTTGATTCCAGTCTTGGCAGTGATCAGCGGCATCGGGGTCATCACGTCTTTGACCAGAGTTGTTGAGCGCTGAACCTCAAGCACGAATCTCATGTCTCGGTTGGTAACAATGCCAACCAGTGTTCCGTCCTCGTCGATCACTGGCAGTCCGGAAACTCGGTAACGGCCGCAAAGTTCGTCGACTTCTTGAATGGTTGCCAAAGGAGTTGTAGTCACCGGGTGGGTGATCATTCCGGCTTCGGAACGTTTAACCATGTCGACGGCCTGAGCCTGGCGCTCTAGCGAAAGGTTTCGGTGCAGAACACCGATACCACCCTGCCGAGCCATGGCAATCGCCATCCTGGCTTCGGTTACGGTGTCCATTGCCGAAGAAATTAGGGGAACGTTGATTTCAACGCGCTTGGTCAGTTTGGTCTTGGTAACTACGCCACTGGGGACAATATTTGACTCGCCAGGCAGAAGCAGCACGTCGTCGTAGGTTAATCCGACAAAACCGAAGGGGTCGTTCTGGGTCATCTCTAAATTCTACCCTTGCTAACAACTATGTTTCTATCGGCCAAAACGGGGTTTATAGCGAATGTAAATCTAGTAAAGTTGCGAGTTAGATACTCACCGAATCACCCGGTGGCGTTTTACCGAGAGGTTTAGTTTGAACCAGCTATCTAATACGCGCATCAAGCGCCTGGGAATGATTTTCATTGCCCTGTTCGCGTTGTTCACTTTAGTTCCTGGCGCCCTGCCTTCCGCCGCGCAGGAAATCAAAGCCTCAAACATCTATACCGAAGACACGAACGTAAGCCAGCTGATCGTTGGTGGAACAGTCAAGAACGAAGGCGTTGGAGTAGCGGGTATTCAGCTGCGCGTGACCGGTCCAAACTTTGATGAGATTGCTACAACCGATGAAAACGGTAAATGGCAAATCGTGGTTCCAACCAAAGCAAAGTATCAGGTCGAGATTGACCTCACTAGCCTCCCAGCCGGCGTCGACCTGCGTGACCCAGAAACAACCGTTCGCGAAGCCGACGTTTCGGTTACCGACACCGCTGCGGTTCTGTTCCCACTTGGAAAGAGCACCCGTGTGGTCCAGCCGTTTGGTGACCAGCTTATGGTTCGAATCTTCGCTGGATTGAACCTGGGTCTTCTCCTTGCTGTTGCGGCAATTGGAATTTCGCTAATCTTTGGAACCACCGGGCTGAACAACTTTGCTCACGGTGAAATGGTTACCTTCGGAGCTCTTGCTGGCTATACGTTCGCAGTAATCTTCGAACTCCCGCTCGTCATAGCTGGGTTGCTTACCATTTTGGTTTCGGCAGCCTTTGGCTATACGCAAGACGCCGCGCTCTGGAAGCCACTTAGAAAGCGTCGCCTGGGTTTGAACCAGATGATGATTGTTTCAATTGGTTTTGCAATCGTGGCCCGCTACCTACTACTGATCTTTTTCGGCGGAGATACCAAGGTGCTTTCGGGTTCATTCGAAGCAGTCAAACTAGGGCCTGTCGACACCACCGTGACATCGCTCTGGTCAATGGCCCTAGCCGTTGTAACACTCGCCGGAGTCGCAATTTTCCTTACCCGGACCCGCATCGGTAAGGCGACTCGAGCCGTTTCGGACAACTCTTCGCTAGCTGCCGCTTCAGGCATCGACGTTGAGCGAATCATCCGAATCGTCTGGGTAGTAGCCGGCGCCCTCACTGGACTCTCTGGTCTTCTATACGGACTTCAATTCCAAGCCAGCTGGCTAACCGGTTCTCAGATTCTGCTCCTGTTGTTTGCCGCTGTAACTCTCGGTGGTCTCGGCACCGCACTCGGCGCAGCGGTCGGTGCACTAATTATCGGATTTGTGGTCGAGCTGTCTTCACTTGTTCTACCCGTTGACCTTAAGTACGCATCTGCACTAGTCATCCTGATTCTGGTTCTGCTAATCAGACCTCAGGGTGTACTCGGCAAAAAGCAGAGAATCGGCTAGGAGAAAATCATGGACTTGGTACTTACTCTGACCCTGGCCGTCGGCCAACTGTTCAGCCCGCTGACGGCTGCCTACATCCTCTGCGCGATAGGTCTAGCTGTGCACTTCGGCTTCACCGGACTTCTAAATTTTGGTCAGGCCGCTTTCGCTGCCGTGGGAGCCTACGGTATGGCCATCGGTGTTCTAACCCTGAAGCTACCCCTGCTGGTTGCAATGGGTTTCGCTCTGATCTGCGTTGTAGTGTTTGCGCTCATCCTAGGTATCCCGACCCTGAGACTTCGAGCCGACTATCTCGCCATCGTGACCATCGCTGCAGCCGAAGTTTTCCGTTACCTGATGTCAACCAGCGGTTTCTCAAAAGTAACCGGTGGTTCGAATGGTTTGAGCCAGTTCGGTTACGAGTTTTACACATGGAACCCAATCCCAGCGGGGCAATACAATTTGGGTCTCTTCACCTGGACCGAGGAAGAGGTTTGGCTGCGAATTGTGGCTTTCTCACTGGTTGGCCTATCGGCAGCCCTAGTGTGGTCGATGATGCGCTCTCCTTGGGGACGGGTGCTCAAGGGTATTCGTGAGGATGAAGACGCCGTCAGAAGCTTAGGTAAGAACGTTTTCTCTTACAAACTACAGTCGCTAATTATCGGTGGTCTCTTTGCCGGCCTAGGCGGGATCGTATTTGTGTTAGCAATGTCAAACGTTCAGCCATCGGCTTGGGTAACCACATTCACCTTCATGATTTGGACCGTGCTGCTGCTCGGTGGTGCAGCAACCGTGCTGGGTCCAATTGCGGGAGGAATGGTTTTCTTCGTGCTACTCACACTCACCAACGAACTGCTTGCAGGTTTGGTCGCAATGGGATGGCTTCCATTCCTAGACCAGGCTCAAGTGGCTCAAATTCGATTTATTCTGATCGGTCTGTCCCTGATGCTGCTGGTTATTTTCCGGCCTCAGGGAATGTTCGGCAACAAGAAGGAGCTGCGTTTCAATGCCTAATGAAATTGTTGTCGGAAAAGCCGCACCAGGCTGCAAGAAAGTAGATCCAATCGTCGTTGCCTCGAATGTGACTCGTCGTTTTGGAGGAAACCTCGCGGTCAACGTTGAGCACCTAGAAATTCCTCGCGGCAAAATCACCGCGCTGATCGGCCCAAACGGTGCCGGCAAAACTACCCTGTTCAACCTGCTTACCGGCTTCGACAAACCTGACTCTGGTGAGTGGACTTTTGAGGGTAAGAGTATCGCCGGTGTTTCGTCTTACAAGGTTGCCCGCCGTGGCATGATTCGAACCTTCCAATTGACTAAGTCACTGAACGCGATGACTGTAATTGAGAATATGCGTTTGGGTGCTCAAAAGCAGCGCGGTGAAAACTTGCTCTCCGGTCTCTTTTCGTTCCTTTGGAAGGGTGAAGAGAACCAAATTACTGAAACCGCAGATGAACTCCTAAAGCGATTCAAACTTGACGCCAAGCGTGAAGACTACGCCGGCTCGCTTTCTGGTGGCCAGCGAAAGCTGCTCGAGATGGCTCGCGCGCTAATGAGCAAGCCAACTCTGATCATGCTTGACGAACCAATGGCCGGCGTTAACCCCGCTCTTACTCAAAGCCTGCTCGATCACATCAAGGGCCTAAAAGCGGGTGGCACCACGGTGTTGTTCGTAGAACACGACATGCACATGGTGCGCCACATCTCCGACTGGGTAATCGTTATGGCAGAAGGTCGAGTGGTTGCCGAGGGTGAGCCTTCGGTGGTCATGAAAGACCAGGCTGTGATCGATGCGTACCTAGGTGCTCACCACGACACCGACCTTGGAACCATGAAGAAGGGCAAGTAGTCATGGCAAGTAAGACTCCAGTAGTTCACGTAGATAACGTGACCGCCGGTTACCTTCCAGGCATCAATATTCTCAATGAATGTTCACTAACTGCCAATGAGGGCGAGCTGATTGGCATCATCGGCCCTAACGGGGCTGGCAAGTCGACTCTGTTGAAAGCAGTGTTTGGCCTTGTCAACGTTCGAGGCGGTAAAGTGCTTCTGAACGGCGATGACATTACCAACCTCAAAGCAAACAAACTTGTTGCCAAGGGTGTTGCCTTCGTGCCACAGAGCGATAACGTCTTCCCAAGTCTGACCATTGAAGAAAACCTGCAGATGGGCGTATTCCAGACCCCGAAGCGATTCAACGAGCGTTTTGAGTTCGTTACGAGTATCTTTCCCGACCTTGGCAAACGACGTCACCAGCGAGCTGGAAGCCTATCTGGTGGAGAACGCCAGATGGTGGCTATGGGACGCGCACTAATGATTGACCCTTCGGTTCTCCTTCTAGACGAACCTTCAGCCGGTCTTTCCCCCGTACGCCAGGATGAAACCTTCATTCGCGTCAAGGAAGTCAACCAGGCCGGAGTAACCGTGATCATGGTTGAACAGAACGCTCGTCGCTGTCTTCAGATTTGTGACCGCGCTTATGTTCTAGACCAGGGTAAGGACGCCCACACCGGTACCGGACGTGAGCTTTTGAACGACCCCAAGATGGTCGAGCTCTACCTCGGAAACCTAGCCGAACTCTAAAAACTAATCTGACTGCGACGGTCTTGACCGACCAGTCTTCAGTCAAAAGCGAATCCCCCCAGCCTTTCGGCTGGGGGGATTCGTCTAGTCTTGCGACCTAGGAACTACTTGACCGAGTTACCGGCAACTACTTCCTGAAGGGTGCTGATACCAGAGCCATCGGTGTACTTCCAGATACCGATTGATGCACCAGTTGGGTCACCGTTGGCGTCGAATTCGATTGGGCCAGAGAAGCCTTCGAAGTCGATGTCCTTGCCAGCCTTGATTGCAGCTAGACCATCAGCGAAAGTAGATACCTTCTCGCCACCGGTCGAAACCGAGGTCATGTTAGCGGCAATTGCCTCGCCCGAGTCGTTGCCAGCCTGCTGTGCTGCAAGTGCTAGCAACATAACTGCGTCGTACGACTCAGCTAGGTAAGCGAACTCAGTAAGTTCCTTGCCATAGTTTTCGAAGTACAGGTCAGCTGCGCGCTTCTTGAAAGCTTCGTCAGTCTTTCCACCAGGAAGGGTTCCCTGTGCACCGGTTAGGTAACCAGCCCATGCTTCTTCTGAGAAGTTAGCTAGGTTTCCGTCTACTAGGTAGATCTTTGAACCGTCGAACTTCTTCTTCTGAAGAGCAGGAACAATCTTCTTAACCTCGTCGTAGGAGATTACTAGGACCGAGTCAGCGCCAGCAGCGATAACCTTGTCAACCGCTGCGTCGAAGTTCGACTCAGCTTCTGGGAAGGCTTCTTCTGCAACAACGTTTGCTCCGGCAGCCTTGATAACTTCAACTGCCTTGTCCTTTAGGCCCTGACCGTAAGCGGTGTCCTGGAAGATAACCGCAACGTTCTCGTTGCCATCCTTTACGATCTGGTTTCCGATAACGCCACCCTGAAGTAGGTCTGAAGGAGCGGTACGGAAGTAGTATCCGCCGTCGTTCCAGGTGCTTAGGTCAGGTGCAGTGTTCGACATCGAGATCTGGACAGTCTTTGCCTTGGTGATCTGGTCGATGATGTTACGGGTTACACCAGATGCAGCAGCACCGATAATCGCGTCAACACCAGAAGCAAGAAGCTTGGTTGCTGAGTCTTTTGCGATTGCTGGGCTGTCACCGTCTGATGAGTCCTCTAGGGTCCATTCAACTGGCTTGCCTAGAACACCGCCTGCTTCGTTGATTTCCTTGATTGCTAGGTCGATACCAGCAATTTCAGGTGGGGAAAGGAATGCTAGTGCACCGGTTAGTGGAAGGATTCCACCAAGCTTTAGAACACCGTCGCCTGCAGCGTACTGCGAGGCTGGTGCGGCACAACCAGAGAGTGCAAGGGCGGCTGCTGCAACTACAGCAACTGAGCCAACTGCACGCTTAGCTGAAAAAGCGCTCATGTTTATTGCTCCTAATTAAGTAATGGCAGATTGGGAAAACCCAATCCGTCCACTTCCAATTTTACTTCGCCTTACCGACTATTTGGTAGTCCCGCGCAACATAGCGTAATCAAATAGTTATCCCGAGCTTTGTGGTTGATTCCTAGAATTGGCGCGAAGTAGGTCGAAACTCAGCAGTACCAGAGCAAGCCAGACCAAACCAAACCCAAACCAACGAGCCTGCGGCATAGGTTCTTGAAACACCGTGAGCGCCAAAATGAACTGGATGGTTGGCGTTAGGTATTGCATGAACCCGATGTAGCGCAACGGTAAGTGATGGGCCGCAACCCCGAACAAAATCAGCGGAACCGCTGTCATCACACCGTAGAACGCAAGACCAAACGCACCTGGCGCACCCTCACTCAAAAAACGAACTCCCTGCGAGCTGAATGCAACGAAGCCAAGTTGGATTACAGCAACAGGCAGCAGTAAGCCCGATTCAAGCGCAAAACTATTTACAGCAGATACTTCGCCGCCAAGTTTGTTTTTCGCAAAACCGTAGATCGCGAAGGACGCCGCCAAAGATAGCGCCAACCAAGGCAGCCTCCCGTAATCGAAGGTGAGCACCACAACTGCCACGAAACCAGAACCAACAGCCGCCCACTGAATAACGCTAAGACGTTCGCCCAGAAACACCACGGCCAGAGCAATCGTCATTAGCGGATTTATGAAATAGCCGAGCGAAGATTCAATAACGTGATGCTCGACAATTGCAATCACGTAGATCTGCCAGTTAATCATTATGAAAACAGAGGAAACGATCACCCAACGAAACTGTTTCCAGTTTTTCAAAACTGGCAGCAACGTTTTGAAATCTTTTCGAAAGGCAATCAGAACGGCTGCAGTGAGAAATCCAAAAACGATGCGCCAGACCACAATCTCCCAAGG
>JBIKJD010000036.1:0-9332 GCA_044361205.1 Rhodoluna sp. | reverse complement strand
AGTTCCGGCGGAGTAATCATGGGAGTGCGTCACGCGTCCAAGCCAATTCACGGAGTGCAATTTCACCCAGAGAGCGTGCTTACCGAGGGCGGCTACCAGATGATCGGCAACTGGCTCGAATCGATTGGCCTCAAAGGCGCAGCCGAAGCGGCTAAATCTCTGAGCCCGCTTATCGGCTAGCCGTTACAGGCAACGAATAGGGTAATCGTTGATCCCTGCTTGGCTGGGCCAGGCTTTATGGACTGACTCAAGACTGTCTGTCCGAGCGGCGTTGGGTTGGTGCAACCAGCTTCGTTAGTTGTGATTACAACCTTCAAACCGACTCCCGAGCCAGTCAACTGGTTTTTGGCCTGAGTGACGTTCATGCTGGTGACATCCGGCACTTCTACTTTTCCGTTCGAGATGATCAGATCAACAACCGAACCACTGGTTGCATACGTGCCTGTTTCAGGGTTACTCTCGATTACTTTTCCAAGTGGAGCGGTTGGGCTAGTTCCCTGCGTGATTGTTCCCAAGGTCAATCCGGCAGCCGTCAGCGCGTCTTTGGCTTCTTGTTCGGTAAGGCCGAGCAGCGAAGGCACGGACACTTCAGAAGGGCCGCTGGAAACAATTAGAGTAACTTCAGTGTCTTTTGGAACTTTAGTTCCAGCTTCAGGGTCGGTGCTGATCACAACGCCAGAAGGAACCGTGTCACTCGGTGTCGGTTTTTCCACAACCGTTAGCCCAAGATCGGTAAGTGCAATCGTTGCGTCCTGGTTGGTCTGACCTGAGTAATCTGCAATGGTCACGTTTTGATTGATCGGCAGAATTACGTCTAGCTTCCCAAAAGCGAGAACATAAATCAGCAATCCGACGACAAATACCACTAGTCCAGAACCGGCACCCCAGGCTAGTCCAATCATCTTCTTGTTCGACTCGGTAACGGTGGTGCGAAGACTGGTATCAACAATCTCGGCTTCAAATTCAACACCGAGGGTTCGGAACGGATTGGTATCTAGGTTTTCCTTTTTCTGGCGAGCAGGGCGCTTAGCCGGCTTCTTCTCTTCTACCGTTTCAGCGACTGCTAGATTCCCCAGGAGGGCATCAAAGGCATCGATTTCGGAGTTATCGAGGACAGAGGTATCGGGCACAAGGTCATCGAATACTTCGGTTGGTAGACCGTCGAGAGAGCTGTCGAGTGCCATTGGCTTCGAAACTTCGGAGTCGGTGGTTAGAAGTGCGGCTGAAAGCAGGTGTTCCCGGAACTGCTCGGCACTTTGATAACGCTCGCCACGTTCCTTGGCTAGCGAGTGCAATACAACTGCATCGATGGCCGGAGTAATGTCCGAGTTGTAAGTCGAGGGTGGAGTTACGGTTTCACTAACGTGTTGATAAGCAACCGAAACCGCGGTTTCACCCATGAAGGGCGGGCGCCCTGCCAGCATTTCATAGAGAAGCACACCGGTCGAATAGAGGTCGGTTCTTGCATCGACCGATTCCCCGCGAGCCTGCTCCGGGGAGAAGTATTGAGCGGTGCCGACAATCCCCATGGTGTGACTTTGAGTTGCTGAAGCGTCACTCATGGCACGTGCGATTCCGAAGTCCATCACCTTGACCGCACCGGAGTCCGTAATCATCACGTTGGCCGATTTGATGTCGCGGTGAATGATTCCAGCACGGTGTGAAAATTCGAGAGCGGTCAGAACGCCCTCGGCAAATCCGATAGATTCCGGAATGGTCAGTTTGCGAGAGTGCATCAGGTCGCGTAAAACAGTTCCCTTGACGTATTCCATGATGATGTAAGGAGTTCTGCGCTGGTTCCCATTTCCATCGACGCTAGTTTCTTCTCCGGTGTCATAAACGCGAACGATAGTTGGGTGAGTCATGCGGGCGGAGTTTTGTGCTTCTTGGCGAAACTTGGATTCGAACGAAGGGTCGGCTACCAGGTCTGCCTTCAAAATCTTGATGGCAACCTTACGTCCAAGTCGAGTGTCCTCACCCTCGTAGACATCGGCCATCCCGCCGCGACCAATTAGTGCGCCAACTTCGTATCTATCAGCGATAATTCGCTTTTCTTCAGACAAGCTGTTCTCCATTTTTCTGCTGTTTCAATTTTAGTTTCGCTTAGTTACTTGGTGCGCTTTGGGTTGTGTCTTCGATGTAAAAAGTGATTGTTACGGGAGTTCCTACCGCGAGAGAACCCAGCGGAGCCGCTTCATAAACCGTGTTCAGCCTCGGGTCACCCGCTGGAAGTGCGGCACCTGGCACTCTAACCACAACTAGACCCTTATCTTCTAGGAGTGCGGCCACCACGTCTACGTTTTGATCAATGACATCAGATGCGAAAACCGTTGTGGTTGTCGGTTCAGTTGGCGTCTCGGTGGGAGTTTCGGTTGGCGTAGCCGTCATCGTTGGGGTTGGCGTTTGAGTCGGGGTTTCGGCGGGGGTCGGGGTTGGTGTCGGCGAGGCGATGATTGCGAAGATCACCCCAGCCAAAGTAAGTGTCAGAATTACAACCACTGAAACCCAAGGCCACACAATCGCTGGCTTCTTTTCGCCCTCGTCCAAAGTTTCGATGAGCGTCGTGGTGTCAACGGCCGGTTTCAAGGTCTCAATTACTCGTGTATTGAATTGTCCAACCGGAGCTTTGCCACTCAGTTTTTCGGCACGCTGAGCCAGCTCGAGTGCAGTAGCAGGTCGCATGCTTGCCTTCTTTGCCAGACAGGACATCACCAGCTCGGTCACTGCGGGGTCAATACTTTCCGGCATCGCCGGCGGAGCTTCTTTGATTTGGGACATCGCGATAGCCATTTGGTTTTCACCGGTGAATGGACGTTTTCCCACCAAAGCCTCGTAGGCAACGATTCCTAGCGAGTAGATGTCGGTAGAAGGCGTCGCCGGTTTGCCAGTGGCCTGCTCGGGTGATAGATACTGCACCGTGCCCATGACCTGACCGGTTGCCGTCAGGGAAACCTGGTCCGCGACTCGGGCAATACCAAAGTCTGTGATCTTTACTTGACCCTCAGGCGTGATCAGAAGGTTACCCGGTTTCACATCGCGGTGGACTAGACCCTCTTGATGGGCGGCATACAGAGCCCGTGCGGTCTGGGAAACAATGTCAAGAACCTCCGCCGAAGGAAGGTACTTTCGATCCTCCAAGATTTTGGCCAGAGAGTTACCCGGCACCAATTCCATTACTAGAAAGGCGCTGCCAGAGTCTTCTCCGTAGTCATAGACGTTCGCGATGCCCTCGTGATTCACACGTGCTGCGTGGCGAGCTTCGGTCCGGAATCTTTCCAAAAAGCCAGGATCACCGAGATACTCGGGTTTCAAAATTTTGATTGCAACGTCACGCAAGATAATCGGGTCATGGGCCTTCCAAACCTCACCCATCCCACCGACAGCGATTCGACTGATCAACTGGTAACGCTCTCCGTAGAGCTGGCCTTCCTCAGGATTCATCGGTTGATCACCGCCTGAATGACTTTCTTAGCAATCGGGGCGGCGAGGATGTTTCCGCTTCCGTTTTGACCCATGCCACCACCATTGGCAACCATGACCACGACCACGACCTGAGGGTTTTCAGCTGGCGCGAACCCAGCAAACCACAAGGTGTAGGGATCGTCGGTGCCGTTTTGGGCGGTTCCGGTTTTACCCGCAACCACGGTGCCCGATACGCCGGCGTTTCCACTCACACCGTTCGAGACAGCTGCAATCATCATTCGCTTTAGTCCGTCTGCTGTCTCTTTGCTGATCGGTGAACCAAATTCGCTGGGACGGGTTTGATTGAGAAGGGCAAGGTTGGAGGATTGGACGTTCTCAATCAATTGAGGGTTCATTTGCTTGCCACCATTAGCGATCGCAGCGGTGATCAAAGCCATCTGCAGTGGCGTAACTCGAACATCAAATTGGCCAAAGGCTGTCAGGGCGGTTTGGGCTTCGTCCATGTTGTCTGGATAGGTGCTAGCAGTCGCAACCGTTGGAATTCTGAAGCTGGTGCCGAACCCGAAATCCTTCGCCATCTTTCGAATTCGGTCTTGACCCAATTCAACGCCGAGGGCGGCAAACGGAACGTTGCAAGAGAGGCGCATCGCGTCGAGCAGGGACACGGTTGCCTTGCCTCCACAGGTGCTATTGCCAGCGTTAGAAATCTTGGTGGAAGTGTTTGGAAGGGTATAGCTTCGGGGGTTTGGCAGTTCGGTTTCCGGCGTGTATTCCCCAGATTCCAGTGCGGCGGCTGCCACCACGAGCTTAAAGACTGATCCCGGCGTGTAAAGACTTCCACCGATGGCTTTATTGATGAGCGGGTCACCAGGTGCTTCTAGCAAACTGTTGTAATTTGCCTGCGCCTTGGTGCCATTGTGCACCGCGAGCTTATTTGAGTTAAATCCAGGTGTCGAGACCATGGCCAGAATGTTGCCACTCGAAGGTTCAATGGCAATCACGGCACCGGTTTTATTGCCCATCGCATCGTAGGCAACTCGTTGCAAATTGGGATCGATGGTTAATTCAATAGAAGCACCAGAGAGCGGGTTACCCGAGAACAGCGAATTGAGTCGCTCGAAGAACTGGGCACTGTTTTTCCCATTTAGGTAGTCGTTGGCGGAAGACTCGAGCCCGGTTGCCCCCTGGTAGTAACTGTAAAAACCGGTTACAGCCGAATACATGTCGCTGTTGTATTCGCGGGTGTAGTTGAACGCGTCATCGCTTGGCGTGGATTCGGCTATCGGCTGCGAATCGACAAGAATTGCGCCGCGTTTTGTTTCGTAACCGTCATAGATTGCTCGAACGTTTCTAGGATCGGCGGACAGAGATTCTGCCGAAATAACTTGCAGGTTTGTAGCAGACAGAAACAGGGCAAGAAACATCGACCCGACTACCAAGCTAATTCTTCTCAATTCGCGATTCATTCAGCATCCTTTCGGATGGTGTCTGAGATGCGTAACAACAAACCAATGATTAGCCAGTTGGCAACCAGCGATGAACCACCGGCGGCCAGCAAGGGAGTGGTTAGCCCAGTCAGCGGAACGATTCGAGTCACCCCACCGATGACGATGAAAACCTGCAGGGCAAAGACGAAGGAGAGCCCAGTCCCCAGTAGTTTACTGAAGTCGTCGTTGTGATTAAAGCCGATCCTGAGCCCACGAGCAACCAAAAGGATGTAGAGCGTAAAGATGGCGAATATTCCGATTAGTCCCAATTCTTCAGCGAGTGAAGCGATGATGAAGTCGCTCTCGGCCAGCGGCACCAGCTGAGGAACGCCGCCGCCAAGGCCCGTTCCAATCAACCCTCCGTGAGCGAACCCAAACAACCCCTGAACCAGCTGGTAACTACCACCGATGGCGTCGTAGTTTGCTTGGTCAAACGGGTTCAACCAAGCATCGAAACGCTTGGCTACATAATCGATTGAACGGGAGGCAACAAGGGCGCCGGCGATAAACATTCCTAAGCCGACTGCAGGGTAAATCGCCCTTCCGGTTGCGGTGTAAATCATGACCAAGAAAAGCCCGAAGAAGAGTAGTGATGTTCCTAGATCTCGTTGAACCACCAGCACCAAAAGACTGATCAACCAGAGGGCCAGAATTGGACCCAACTCGCGAGCCTTGGGTATTTGAATACCGAAAACCGTGCGGCCAGTCATGGCGAGCGAATCTCGTCTTTGGACTAAATAGCCCGCAAAGAAAATCGTGAGCGCAATCTTGGCCAATTCTCCAGGCTGAAAGGTTAATCCACCAACCGAGAGCCAAAGACTTGCTCCGTTGATTGTTTTTCCGATGAAAGGCAACATCGGAGAAAGTAGTAAAGCGAGACCAGCGACACCGGCAATGAAAATGTATCGTCGTAGCACCAAATGGCTAGGGATGTACATCAGCACTGCCGCAGCCAAAGCCATGGCTACCAGGGTCCAGATGACCTGTCGCTCGGCAAAAAGTTCTGTTTGCTTGTTCGCGATTGCGGCGATGTCTAGACGATAAATCTCAGCAATACCCAGTCCGTTTAGGGTTACCGCGATAGGGAGGATAAGCGGGTCCCCATTAGGCGCCCTAAGCCTCATGACCACGTGTAGCAGGAGTGCCGCCACAGCGACCGGAGCCCAGAAAAACCAGAAATCTTCGGACAGTTTTTGCTGGGCACTCAACTGAACCAGAATGATTTCAAATCCGTTGAGGCCAATCGCGAAAAGCAGCAGAAAAAGCTCGGCGTTGCGATTGCGCGGAACAACTCGAACAATCTTCGAAATTCGTTCGGTGACTGAATTACTCAACGACCACCGACGCCTTCAAACGGTTAACAATTCGAATGGCGTCTTCTAAATTGGTGGCGTAGATGGTGTTATTCACCAGAGCCTTCTGATAGTCAGGCAGTTCATTTACGGACAGCGGGATTCGCTGATAGACACTAGAAAATTTGAAACCTAGAAGTTCTTCTCGAATCCCTTTGTAAATTGAAACCTGGCCGTCGGCCTGGCCAACGTAGAACTTAGTTTGGGTATAGCTATAACCAAGCCAGGCCGAAAGAAACACACCACCGACCACGGCAAGAATTAAAGCAATTCTTCGGAGCCTTCTGAATGCAACTCGACGCTGGGTCTCTCGAAGGATTCGATCGTAGTCTTCGCCTGAATCAGGAATGTACTGGCGGTCCTGACCCTCGTTGCCTTTTTTCTTCAAGCGTTCATCTTGAATCACGACATCGTTAGTGGCTGATCCCACAAACTTTGGAGTCGCTTCGATGGCTTCACCCAGGCCAGCGGGCACGACATCAACCAAAACCACCGTTACGTTATCCGGAGCTCCGGCCATTAGGGCTTCTCCGATTAACACCTCTACTACTTCGTCGGGGGTTTGCTCGCTAGAAAGATTCATGTGGATGATCGAATCGGATACGTATCCGTTCAAACCGTCGGAACACATCATCCAGCGGTCGCCTGGCTTTGTGGTCAGCACTTGGAAATCCAACTGGGGAGGCTCGTTGGTGTCACCGATTACGCGAAGTAAGACGTTGCGTCTCGGGTGTACCAGGGCTTCTTCTTCGGTGATTCGACCTAGTTCCACGAGCCTTTGAACGAAAGTGTGGTCGATGGTCACTTGAAGAGTTTCGCCATCCCTGCAGAGATAGACCCTGGAATCGCCAATATGGGCAACTACCGCCTGATCTTCAACGAAAATAACTCCGGAGAATGTGGTTCCCATGCCAGTCAGTTCTTCGTGGTTGGAAACGGTCTGAGTTAGCAATTCGTTTGTTTCCAACATTCTTGCTAGAACCGAAGCGCCAGCATCATCCGCCGTGGCGTATTGAGCATCCATCTGGGCCATGCGCTGGGCTGTGATTGCTGACGCGATGTCACCACCGGCATGGCCACCCATTCCATCTGCCACGAAGAACATCCGATAGCCGGCGTAACCCGAATCCTGGTTGGAGGCTCTTACTCTTCCAACGTTGGAATCCGCTGAACTAATTAGCGCAATTGCCACTATGCCCTCAGCTCGAAAACGGTTTTTCCAACCTTGACCGGGGTGTTGAGCTTAACCACGGCGGGAATGCCGACTCGAGTGCCACCGAGGAATGTTCCATTGGTTGAGTTGAGATCTTGCACCAACCACTCGTCGTTGATTAGAACTAATTTGGCGTGCTGGGTCGAGGCGTATTCGTCGGTAATTACCAGATCACTGTTAACAGCTCGCCCAATGTGTAACTCTCGCCCGGTCAATGGAATCTCTTTGCCAGCGTTTTCACCTTCGGTTACCACCAATCTCTTGGCGTTCTTACTGCTTGGCTCAGCCGACTCTTGGAGAACTCGCACCGGACCCGTCGGTGGGTTAGGTATTTGGGCTTGAGAAACAATCTGCGCTCGGTTACCCAATGATGTTTTGCTGGCAACTTTTTGCCCGAACAAATCGCTTCGAATCACCGAAACAATACTGAAAACAAAAATCCACAGTACGGCGACTAAACCAATCTGAAGCAGTAGTAGGGCAAGTTCACTCATTCGGTCACCGACTCAGCAACTACTTTGAAAATGAAAGTCTTGTTTCCAGCCCTGATCACCGTGTCCATTGGGAGCGCTTGCTCGAAAATCTTGGCACCGGAGACGAAAGTGCCGTTGGTTGAACCTAAATCCCTAATTCCGGCTTTTTTGCCATCCCAAAGGATCTCGAAATGTCTACGGCTTAGGCCCGAGTCATCGATCTGAATGTCGGCTGTTTGGTCACGCCCAACCGCGGTTCTCTGTTTTTGTAATTCGAAAACTAGTCCGTCGCCTGCAACTTCCAAACGGGGCATCCACTTGATGTCTTGCGGTGAAACGTTTGGGCTAGAAGCCTTTACATAAACCTGCCCGAGCCCGAGGCTGCTTGATTCCGCAACGGAGATAAGCAGTGGACCGGCGAACTGGTAACCCTGTTTATCAGCATGCTTTTCTGCCTGGGCGCGGAGTTCCTGGTTTAGTCGGTCGCCGATGAGTTTCAGGCGACCAAAATCTGCCGCCGATAAAGTTATCTCGAATTTATTGGGAACTAGGATGCGGTCGCGACTCACGATCGACGCGTTGCCATCCATCTGTGAGCGAATCGCTGAACCAATTTCGATTGGCTGAAGCTCAGACTTGAAGGTTTTACTGAACGCACCGGTTACAGCCCGTTCAATACCTTTCTCAAGTTTGTCTAGAAAGCCCAAAAGATCTACCAATCGTTAGCGGGCTTTAAGTTTAACCGAGAGCCAGACAATCAGTGGTTGAAAGACCTCTGATCCAACCTGTTAAGGTCCTGTGCTAACCCTAGGAGCAAACTGAGTTTGGCTCTCAAGTCAGGGCTGAATTCCTAGTGTGGTTAATGTCAACCAAGAAAGGAAATGACATGGATAAGAAGAAGTTCGCAAAAACCGCAGGCATCGCACTCGCAGCCTCGCTAGCCGCTGGGCTCGTATTGACGGGACCTAGTTTGGCTTCAAGTTTTAGCCAGGATCAGACCGTTGCAACTGAACAGGTCGGGAAAAAGGGGCACGGCAAAGGTGATGGCAAGGGAAACCGCTCCGCCCAATCGGCTCATGTCACCCAGGATGTGACCGTCACTGTGCCAGATGACGGTGCCACCTACAAGCTAATAGTGACCCAAGCTGTAACTGCCGCCTCAACTAGCTCGAATGGCAAGATGAAGGGCCAGAGCAAGACAGTCGTAGTGCCAGTAACTGGCACAGGTTCGGTGACGGTTTCCGTTCCAGACCTCCACCCAGGTGCCTACACGGTTGATCTCGTGAAGATTTCCTCCAGCCAAGATTTGGTAGTAGGCACTCCAGCAACAACCAACTAATCATCGCATCCTAACCCAGATGGCATTGTGCCTCCCAGAAAACAA
>JBIKJD010000035.1:0-9427 GCA_044361205.1 Rhodoluna sp. | reverse complement strand
CATTCGCAACAATCGAACTTCAGCCGTGTACCAACAAACCATGGAGCGCGAGGCGGGCTATTGGGATTACCTGCTGTCCCCAAGCGCCTACTGCACCGAAATTTTCCCCAAGGCCTTCGCCACCAAAGCCAAGGTTCTAGAACTCGGTTATCCGAGAAACGACAGCCTCAATAATGTAAGTGCAGAAACCCGAGCAGCGATTCGTCGCAAGCTCGGTGTCGCCGACCCAAAGCAGAAACTCGTGCTCTACGCACCAACTTGGCGCGATCACTCGCGGGGCAGCAAAGGTGGCTGGGAGTCGGTCAATTACCTTAGCCAAGAAACCAAACTTCCAGACGGTTTCACGCTGCTCTTCCGCGGCCACGCAAACACCCATGCTTCCCATCAAGCCATCAACACGGCGGCAGTGATCGACGTAACCTTCTACCCGAATATTGCCGACCTGTTCATCGCCGCTGATGTCCTTGTCACGGATTATTCATCCGTCATGTTCGACTTCTCGGCTACTGGCAAGCCGATTATCTTTCTAACGCCAGATCTCAAAGAGTACGAAGCTGACCGCGGTTTCTACTTCGATTTCCGCACCCATGCCCCAGGCCCAATCTGCTCAACAGCCCAAGAGGTCAATCAAGCCCTTGTGGATGCGGACGCAAATCAAACCGCTTTCGCCAAGAAATACGCCGCCTGGATAGACAAATTCAATCCCAAGGACGACGGCCAGGTTGCTAAACGTGTGGTCAACACAGTTTGGAACTAACCTCCAAGGCAACTCCCAGCCAAGTCTGTAATTCTAAATACGCTCCTACTCGGGTAAACTAAACAGGCTCCCTTGTGGAGCAAGGAGAGCTGTCCGAGCGGCCGAAGGAGCTGGTCTTGAAAACCAGTGAAGTGAAAGCTTCCGTGGGTTCGAATCCCACGCTCTCCGCCAACTAGAAACTTGGAGTGTGCAGTGGCTAAAAAAGATTCCGCCCAACCACGGCACGCCAATCTTGCACCAAAAAAAGGTGCACGCTTTCGCCGTATCTTCCTTCGCTTAACTGCAGCCGTCCTAGGTGCCACCACAGCACTACTCGGCGTCACCGCAATTAGCCTGAACACCCAGATTCAGTCCAACGGCATTCAGTTGGTGGACGCCAACGGCAAAGCGATCAAGCCACCAACCCTTGAAGACCTTCAAGGTGCTATCAACATCCTCGTGGTCGGCTCCGATACCCGAGCCGGTCAGTCGAAAGTATTTGGAAACGACTCTTCTGTCCTGGCGGACGTCATCATCCTGGTTCACATCTCCAAAGACCGAAAGAACGTTGTGGCAATGAGCTTCCCTCGTGACCTTTTGGTTCCTTACCCAAGTTGCCCAGACCCGAATGGCGGCTCCCCTTACCTTCCTCAGGCACTTGGGCAAATCAACGCAACAATTGCTAACGGTGGCCCAGGCTGCACGGTTCTAACAGTTGAAAAACTAACTGGGCTCAAGATCCCTTACCTAGCCATGATTGACTTTCAGGGTGTAATCGACATGTCCGACGCCATCGGTGGCGTTGAGGTTTGCCTCTCCAAACCGCTGAAAGACAAGTACACATTCCTCAACCTGCCAAAGGGCAAGAACGTTCTTCAGGGCATGAAGGCACTTCAGTTCCTCAGAACCCGTCACGGTGTTGGCGATGGCTCAGACTTAGGACGAATCTCAAACCAGCAGGTCTTCCTAACCTCTCTGATGCGCAAGATCAAAAACGGTGGCGTGCTCACGAACCCAATTCAGCTTTACTCGCTAGCCAACGCAGCAGCGAGAAACATGACTCTTTCTTCTAGCCTCAGCGACGTTGGAACCATGGTTTCAATTGCATCAAGCCTCAGGACTGTTGACCTTGACAAGATCACCTTCATCCAAGTCCCAAGTAAAACCGGACTACCGGCTCCTTACTCGGGACGAGTAGGTCTCCAAGAAGACAAGGCTGAAATAGTCTTCGACAAATTGAGAAAAGACCAGCCGATTCTCGTGAGCGGCGACAACTCTGGCTACGGAACCACCAGCCAAGGCGGCACCACCACCGAGAAGAACGAAGACACCCTTGATTGGCTCATCGGCACCAACTCTGCAACCACAACTTGCTCGGGTTAGAACACCTAAAAAAATCGGCTAAACTTACCAAGTACTTGGAGACGTCGCATAGCCCGGTCGAGTGCGCCTCACTGCTAATGAGGTAACCCTGAAAGGGGTTCGGAGGTTCAAATCCTCTCGTCTCCGCGATAAGAAAGAAGCCCCGAACAATCGGGGCTTCTTTTCTTTAACGCGAATACCGAACCTGATGCGGCAGGGTGAACAAATCCCAGACAAGCCCAATCCCGAGTAGCCCAAAAGTGAACAACCACACCAAGCCCTTCAGCGGCTTACCCAGGTAGAAGTGCTGCAGCCCGCACACCAACAAGAACGAAAACAGCATCCAGAAGTAAGCTGCTCCAACAGATTTTGGTTTGTATGACATGTATCTCCCTTTCCCCAAATCTACTGCCCGCCAAAGACATCGTTCCGCCTAGGATGGACCCATGCCCAAAAAACCACGCTCGCTTTTGAGCGCGGGCGATGTCTTGCTTCTCGTCGTTGCCGCGTTCTGGGGTGCTACCTACCTGGTGGTGAAAGAGCTGGGTCAATCAGGCTCAATCAACGGGCTCATGGCCATCCGGTTTGTCCTTGCAGCTGCAGCACTTTGGGTTTATTGGTCTTTCAGGCGAATCAAGTTTCAAAAGCCAGAGTGGATCATGGGGATCGCGTTCGGGCTGAGCCAAACCGTGGTTCTCAACCTTGAGGCTTTCAGTGTTAGCTATACCTCTGCCACCAACGGAGGTCTGATTATCGCCCTGGCAATCATCACGGTTCCGATTTTGGAGAGTGCTTGGCGCAAGAACTGGCTTCCCTACAACTTCTTTATCGCTGCTAGCATCGCGTTGATTGGCATGTTCCTGCTGATTATGGGAAATGGCTTGGTTGAGCCAAACCTCGGGGACCTACTGATGTTCATCGCAATGATTTTGCGAACCTTCCACTTCGTAATTCTCGGGCGCCTCACGCAAGGCAAGTCGTATTCGCCGGTGAACCTGACCACCGTCATGGTGAGCACGTCGGGGGTGATCATGTTCCTATGGAACCCCGCCGACGCCATCAACACCGCGCTCAACTACGACACCAGAGACTGGTTACTGATGCTGTTCCTATCGTTGCTCTGCACATCGTTCGCATTCATCGGAATGAACTGGGCGGTCAAGAACACCTCGGCATCAAGGGCCAGCCTGTTGCTCGGAACAGAACCGGTTTGGGCGACTTTCATCGCGGTCAGTTTGGGCGGGGAACTGATTGGCCCGCTCGGCGCGCTCGGCGCCCTAATGATTATTGGCGCCACCTACTGGGGCCAAGCGATCGAAACCAAACACAGGACGAAATGACCAACTACACCACCGTGCTCTGGGATTTAGATGGCACGATCATCGATTCCGCGCCGGGAGTATTCGAGTCGTTCCACAAGACTTTCGAGATTCTCGGACTTCCAGATGTAGACGATGAACAACTCCGCTCCTTCATGGGCCCACCACTCTCGGTCACGTTCAGCGAGAAGCTGGGCTTCAGCCCCGAACTAACCGAGCAGTGCTTGACCACCTACCGCGACCACTACTTGAATAAAGGAGGTGCCCTGAATTGCACTCTCTATCCAGGCGTGGTTGATGTGATTCGCAAATGTCAGGAGGCTGGAATTAAGAATTCCATGGCCACGTCCAAGGGCGAGTCGGGCACCAGAATAGTTGGAGAGCACTTCGACTTCCTCAAATACTTCGATGTTGTCGGCACCGCGACCAACGACCGAATCAGGAGCGCCAAAGCTGATGTAATGTCTTATGCATTTGATGAACTGCGGAAAATCAACGCGGACCTAAGTCGAGTAATCCTGATCGGGGATCGCATCCACGACATCGAGGGTGCGAGGGAACATGGCGTCGAAGTTTGTCTCGTCAAATGGGGCTTTGGGAACGAGAACGAATGGGCTCAAGCGGATTATTTGGTTGAGAACACAACCGAACTTGAAGAGTTACTCGGCCTTTAGACGAACTAAAACCTCGTTGCGACGCAAGAACGGCGGCAAAAACGGAGGGTTGTAAACTGCGCTCTGAATCGAACCCTCTGTAACCAGTCCGAGTTCGCCGAGGGCCTTCACCAGTCCGTCGCTTTTCTCTCGAAACTTCTTGCTGTTCCAGCTGCCCGAATACTGGAGAGCGGCAAACTTACCGGCAGGAACCTTGCGGATTGAAATCGAAGAATTGGCAGGAACCGGAATTGCTCCGAGCGAGACATCCTTTGGCACTACAAACGAAACCAACCAACCAGAATCGGATGGAATTTGCTGAACCGGAGACGTCATTGCGATTTTCTGCCCGGACGAGTTATCACCGCTGATGTAGTTAAACAGTCGTCCAAAGGCGCGGCTGGAAGCATCCGATAGGTCGTTCTCGCCTTTCACCAAACATTCGGCGACCCAGTATTCGTCGTAGTGGCGAATCTCAATTCCGTTCTTCGAAGAGAGAACTTCATAGGTTGGTTTTTCAATGGCCATATGCTCAGCCTATGTGCCACTAGCGCCCACAACCCGAATCCACTAAACTAAAGCAGTTGCTTCAGGCAACACCCAAGCGTTTGTAGCTCAACGGATAGAGCATCTGACTACGGATCAGAAGGTTGGGGGTTCGAGTCCCTCCAAGCGCACCACAATAAGAAAGCTTGGCAGGCTAAAACTTGCCTTTGGCCCAGATTGACGTTAATTTACAATTAACTCACCATGCCAATCAAAGTCGCCGTAGCTACAAAGCACGGCAAACTCAGTCAAATCGCACCGGCTTTTGATGGCTTGAAAGAGTGGCAACTTGAACTGGCTCCAATCGACACGGACGAGTTTGGCACATTCAGTGGGGAAGTAGAGCGCACCCTGTCTCCTCGTGAAACGGTTATCGAGAAAGCAAAGGCAGGCGCCAGGTCACTTGGTCTTGACTATGGGATTGCCAGCGAGGGAACCATTGGAGCGCATCCTCATTTACCGTTTATCAATTCCGATTACGAACTCATGGCTTTTGTATGCCTAAGTGAAGATGTGGCGGTCGTTGAGTCATACCTTTCAGCCGACATCAATGCCTACACTCAAGACGTCTCACATTCTTCTGACCTTGAGGAAATCTTTCGCAGTCTTGACCTGCCTAACCACGCGGCAAACATCGTCGTCGAGACCAAGCTCGGAAGACAGGTACTCAAGGGCTTCACCGATATGCACGAGGTTCAAAAAATCATCGAGCAACACCTAGCGGATGACACCAAGAGCGTTCGAGTTGAGAGCGATTTCAGGGCTATGAACTCACCATCTCGACAGGCAAACATAGCCATCTGCGCCCAACGGCTCGCACTGCGGGTTGGTGCAAATTGTCCCGAATGCTCACATTTCGGCTGGGGAAGAGTCGGTTACGAATACGGCTTGCCGTGTGTTTCTTGCGGTCTCATGAATGAGAGCGTGGCAAACGCAGAAAAGTTAGGTTGCCCAAGTTGTGATTTCGTCGAACTTAATGAGTTTGCCCAAGAGGCAATAGACCCGAGTAGATGCGAGTTTTGCAACCCGTGAGAGTTTGGAAAGTACTTTGAATGAATTGGCCGTTGCTCGTGCAGCTCAGGCACTTATCGCAGGTCATCTGGTCGCTTTTCCAACCGAGACCGTCTACGGATTGGGCGCAAACGCAGAGGACTCAAGTGCAGTGGAAAAAATCTATCGAGCAAAAAACCGTCCAGCGAACCATCCGTTAATCGTGCACGCAAGCTCTCTGGACACCGCAAGACATTGGGTTCGAGAACTGCCGGCATTTGCCGAAGCGCTAGGCGCTGAGCTTTGGCCCGGCCCAATGACCCTGGTTTTGAGACGTTCCAGATTGGCAGGCGATTTTCTAACCGGAGGGCAGGACACCGTGGCGGTGCGCGTGCCGGCACATCCGGTTGCACTCGCCTTGCTTGCCGAATTCGAGCAACTTGGCGGTCGAGGTGTCGCTGCGCCTAGTGCGAACCGGTTCGGAAAGGTGTCACCAACCAACGCTGCCGCGGTGCACCAAGAGTTGGACCAATTTCTAAGTGACCGTGATTTGATTCTCGATGGTGGAAGCTCAATGGTGGGTATCGAGTCAACCATCATCGACTGCACCTCTGAGCTGCCAAGAGTTTTGCGCCTCGGTGCGGTTACAGCGTCGATGGTTGCCAAGGTAACTGGACTATCACTTGCGACCGAAGGGGATGCGATAAGAGTGAGCGGCTCACACTCGTCGCACTACGCGCCAATCGCCAAAGTCTTACTCGACGTGCAGGCGCAACCGGGTGATGGGTTCATCGCCCTCGCGAATCACCCAACCCCAGAAGGGGCAGTTAGATTGGCAGAGCCCAAGGATTCTGCTGAGTATGCTCGAGATCTCTACGTAGCGTTGCGCACTGCAGATTCGCTAGGTCTCGAAAGGGTAGTTGCTATCGAACCTAAAGGCGATGAACTGTCGGACGCAATCTTCGATCGTTTAAAGAGGGCCAGCTCTAATTTGTAAAGCTAAGGCACACTAAAACCCCGCAGGATCTCACGTCTCGCGGGGTTTTTACTTTTCGGGAATTACTGGATGTTCAAGCTGGTTCTTTTGTTTCGGAGGCCTGATGAAGAACAACACTTTGGCAATGGTGGCAACTATCGCGATCGCTATGAGCATTGCGTCGCTAATTGGCTATGTAGAGCCGACTGCTTGCACTGTGGTTCCTCCGGAGGGTTTTCCAACCTGTGAAGAAACGGCGTCACAGCGTTTATGGACTGCTGCTGGCTTGTTTGCGTTTGGGGTAATTACCATTTTGGTCGGCACGCTTAGATCAAAACGTAAAGCTAAGCCAGAGACTCAGGCGTAGAAGTTAACGGCGCCTCGAACCCAGACGGTTACACGCATTCCAAGTTCTGGTGCAAACGGGCCGTTTGAGCGGGCGCGAATAACCACGTTGGGAAGTTGAACTTCTACGAGGGCGTCGTGGCCGAAATACTGACGGCTAATCACTTCACCTTTCCCCTTTAGGTCTGGTTGTAGGTAGAAGTTTTCTGGGCGAATAGCCACAAGGCCTTTCGTGCCATCGACAACAGTGTTGAGGGCTGTGAGCGAGCCAACCGCTGTGGTGATTTTTCCACCTTCAACCACGCCTTCGATTACTACCGAGTCTCCGAGAAATGTGGCCATCGCGATGTCGGTTGGTGATTGGTAAATTTCGCTGGGTTTGCCGATTTGAGCGAACTCGCCGTCGCGCAAAACAGCCACTCGATCAGCCATTGAAAGCGCTTCTTCTTGCGAGTGGGTAACCAGGATGGCGGTTGTGCCGGTTGCTCTAAGCACCTGACGAACGTCTTCTCGCAATCTTGCTCGAAGCTCCTCGTCGAGTGCCGAAAACGGCTCATCGAGCAGGATTAGGTCTGGCTTGGGAGCTAGCGCTCTGGCAAGGGCAACTCGGTGTCGTTGCCCACCCGAAAGTTCGTGGGGCATTCGATTCTCAAGGCCCTCGAGGTCAACTAGCCTAAGCAGTTCCGTTGTTCGAGCAGCCCGTTCTTCTTTGCTTAGTTCGCGAAGTCCGAATTCGATGTTCTGGGCAACGTTGAGGTGGGGGAACAGTGCCGCATCCTGAGGAACGAAGCCGACCCTTCGTTGTTCGGCGGGTACGAACTTAGTTGCGGAAGCAACGATTTTCTCGCCGAGCAGGATTTCTCCAGCATCTGGGCTGTCAAAGCCGGAAATCAATCTCAAAAGAGTCGTTTTGCCAGATCCACTGCTACCTAGGATGGCGATGAATTCGCGTTCGCCTACCTCGATGTTGAGGTTGCTAAGAACGGTTAGATTGCCGAATTTTTTACTTACCGAGCGAAGAGTGAGCACGTTTGCCATTACTCACGCTCCAGTCTCTGGTCTTCGCTAATCCCAGCGCCAATTGACATTTGCACCTGACGGTTCAGTAGCCAAGCGGGAATGCCGGCAACCACTACCAAAATTAGCGCATAGGGAGCTGCGGCACTAAAGGCGGAGACGGAAGTTTCGTTCCAAAGCCTGGTGGCAAGTGTTTCGATGCCGGTTTCGCGAAGCATCAGGGTGGCAGGCAACTCCTTGAGTATTGATAGGGAAACCAAGGCTGCGCCAGTGAGGATTCCGGGGCCTGCGATAGGGATTAGAACGCGGCGTAGATTATCGATTCGGCTGCTACCCAGGCTCGCAGCAACTTCGTCCATTGATTTTGGCACTTGGGCTACCGGTGTCTTCATCGCCGCCACGGCATTCGGCAGGAACAGGATCAGGTAGGCGATAAGTACCAGAGCGCTGGTTTGATAGAGCCACGGGACTAGACGATTGCTGATGAAAACTAGAGAAAGCGCCACGACGATGCCAGGGACCGCATGGGTTAGCCAAACGGTTTTTTCGATTCCACCGGAAAACTTTGACGGGTACCGAACAACCAGAACAGAGAGGCCTAGTCCAAAGGCTGCGGTGATCACTCCGCCGGCAATTGAGTAACCCACAGAATTTGTAAGGGCTCTAACCACTTCGCCTAGGTCTACTTCGGAGAGACCAACCAGGTTCCAGCCGATAAGACTTGAGCCTGGAATCACTAAAGCGACAAAAGACCAAGCGCTAGCCACTAGAAAGGCAAGAGGGCCAAATTTACCCAAACTGATCATGGTGTTCTTTCGAACTCTGGAATCGGTAGGGGTCAGTCGCCCTCGCAAACGCGGCTCCACCAACAGAATTACGAGCGTGATGAGAACGAGGATGGCGGCCAGGCTCGCGGCTGCAGATCGGTCAAAGCTTGAGCGATAGGCGTTGTAGATGGCACGCGTGAAGGTGTCGAAATTCAGAATCGATACGGCACCAAAATCACTCAGGGTGTAAAGCGCTGCCAGCATGGCACCACCGATGGCAGATGGCCGAATGGTTGGCCAAGTCACATTCTTGAAGACCAGCCAGCGGCTATAGCCGAGCGAGCGAGCAA
Source organism: Rhodoluna sp. (assembly GCA_044361205.1). Lineage (GTDB taxonomy): Bacteria > Actinomycetota > Actinomycetes > Actinomycetales > Microbacteriaceae > Rhodoluna. Next base: position 366 of record JBIKJD010000035.1, on the reverse strand, counting down.
CTTCTTCGGTTGCGGAATCGGCTCTAATTAGGGCAGCCGATACCGCAAGGTAAACGTATGGAGCAGTGCCGATGGTGAGCACCAACCAGGCAGCAAAAAAACCCTTGAAATCCGAACTTGCTGCCGAGAATGCGTACGCGGAAACGTAGCTTGGCATTGCCAGAGGTAGAGCGGAAGAAATTGCCAAAGCAGTGCGACCGCGAACAGAGGTTCGAACGGTGAGCCAAGCTTGGAAACTTCCGATTAGTAGGGCCGAACTAGCTACTGCGATTGTGAGCACCAGCGAGTTTGCGAGAAGTTCGAAACTTCTTCCCCTAAATACTTGGGCGACTACTTTTTCGAACCCAAACTCGGCTAGTCGAACGT
>JBIKJD010000151.1:0-2529 GCA_044361205.1 Rhodoluna sp. | reverse complement strand
GGGTCTTGATTCTGGTCTCACACCGCAGTTTGTTGAAAATATGAGAACCACTGGGCTTACCCACCTCACTGCGGTTTCGGGCGCTAACTGCGCAATTGTCTTAGGAGTGGTTTGGTTACTTCTCAAACGTGCTCGAATTGGCAGAGGCGTTAGAACTATAACCTCGCTCATAACTTTGGGTGGTTATGTTCTCTTAGTTGGTTGGCAGCCGAGCGTCCTGAGATCTGCGTTCATGATGTCTGTGGTGCTAATCGCACTGGAGTTCGGAAGGCGAATCTGGCTGCCAGCGGCTTTGATGTTGGGTTCCGCCGTTCTGTTGGTTATCGATCCATGGCTGGTAACCGAATATGGATTCTGGCTTTCTGTTCTCGCTACCTTTGGTCTCGTAACCCTGACCCCGAAATTAGTAAACCAACTCGAGAATCACGTTCCCAAGTGGTTGGCAATAGCTTTGGCTGCGACCCTGGCCGCGCAGTTGTGGTGCCTGCCAATCTTGGTGCAACTTCAAGGCGGAATCACAACCCACTCGTTACTGGCAAATCTCTTGTCCGGACCAGTGGTTCCAGTGATTACAGTTCTCGGGCTGATTGCGGCATTGATCGGCCCAATCGCTCCGGCCGTAGCCGAAGTATTCCTGGAGTTGGCAGCCTTTGCCGCTAACTGGTTGGTGTTTGTAGCTAATTCTCTAAGCATGGCTCCTCAGAACCTATTGCCAGTGCCAGAAGGTTTTTTGGGGTTATTTCTCACCGGAGTTTTCGTGATTTCGCTCTCCCTTGCCATGCTTCGCAAGATTTTTGCAATGTACATCGCAGCCTCCCTGATAGGAGTGCTTTGGCTTGGAACCTTGGTGTCGCATTTTGCTGGCGAGAAAACGTTCACAAGTTTCAACTGGACGGTAGTTTCTTGCGACGTGGGTCAGGGTGATGCGTTGGTGGTCAGGAGCAATTCCCAAATTGCTGTGATCGATGTCGGTAAGGATGACCGCCTTATTGACGGATGCTTAGATCGACTTGGAGTTAAGCACATTGACCTTCTGGTGATCACGCATTTTGACTTCGACCATGTCGGGGGATTACCAGGGGCATTGCGAGGTAGAACGGTTCAAAAGAGTTTGATTTCTGCATTCACCGATGATCGGCCGCAAGCTCAATGGATGCTTTCCATGCTTCGGGAAAATTCAGGATCGGTAGCTGTTGGAACAGTTGGTCTCGTTGGAAGGATTGGTGAATACTCTTGGAACGTTTTCAGTTCACTTGGCAATGCCGCAAGTGATGCTAATCAGGCATCTTTGGGATTACGTTTCGAATCGGCCAATTTACTCATCTATTCGCTCGGCGACCTTGATGAAATCGCTCAGGAGTTATCAATTTCTAAAGTATTTCCCAGCGAGAAACTAACCATCGTAAAGGTTTCACATCATGGTTCGGCAGATCAGAGCGATGAGTTCTACCGACGAATTAAAGCCGATTTGGCGTTGATCTCGGTTGGGGAAGAAAATCCTTATGGGCATCCAACCAAGAGAGCCCTAGATTTGCTGGAAACCAGTGGCGCCCAAACCCTGCGAACCGACCAATTCGGCGCCATCGCAGTTGCCATCGAGGGCCAGAACTTAGAAGTGAAGCTCGAGAAGGGTAGGTAGTCTAGTAACGATGGGTAAGGCAAAGTTTGTAGAGTGGCGCAAAGTTGCGCCTTCGCCGCTAATCCTAGTTTTTGGCTCCGAGGAATACATTTACGGGGCAACCATCAGACGCCTCAAGGATCAGGTCAGAAAAGAAAACCCAGGCGTAGAAATCTACGAGGTTGAAGCTTCCGAATATGTTGCCGGCGACTTAGAGAACATGGCAAGCCCTTCTCTATTTAGCGACCCAAAACTAATTGTGATCCAAGCTGTTGAAAAAGCCACAGACGACCTAATCGAAGACGGCAAAAACTTTGATTTTTCAACCCTGGTTGATACCAATGTGGTTTTCCAACACTCTGGAACCAGCACTAGAGGAAAAGCGTTACTAGACGCTATTCGTGGCAACGACCTAGCCATTGAAATTACCTGCTCAAAAGTTTCCAAAGACAACGAGAAGACCGCATTTGTTCAGGCTCACTTTTTGGACGCCGGCCGTAAAGTGACGCAATCTGCAGTGCGGGCTCTGGTAGACGCATTCGGTAACAACATCCTCGAACTTGCCTCGTCGTGCGACCAGCTTCTGGCTGATAGCGCAGAACAAATCGATGAGGAGCTGGTTGACCGCTATTTCGGCGGACGCCTAGAGGCAGACGCGTTCAAGATTTTCGATGCGGCGGTTTCCGGAAAAGCTGGAGAGGCAATTCTGCTGTTCCGTCACTCTAGGGAAGTTGGAGTTGATCTCGTCTACATGCTTGGCGGCCTAGCAAGCAAAGTTCGCCAGCTGGTGACCATCTACGGTCAACCAAACGCCACAGCTCAAACGCTTGGAATGCACCCATACTCTTTCTCACAGGTTAGAAAGTCTTTGGCGGGCTGGAATGACGAAGGTCTTGCTAATGCTCTAAGGG
>JBIKJD010000150.1:0-2533 GCA_044361205.1 Rhodoluna sp. | reverse complement strand
TCATCGAGACCCACAGCTCTGAAGAGATTGATCTTGCCATGGAGCTTGATGCCAAGATGGTTGGAATCAACGCCAGGGATTTGACAACTTTCGAAACGGACCGCGACCTTTTTGGTCGCATCGCTTCGAAGCTTCCAGAAGGGGTAGTCAAGGTAGCTGAGTCGGCTGTTAGAACCGTCGAAGATGTGGCAAACTACAAGGAAGCAGGAGCCACCGCAGTTTTGGTTGGCGAGGCACTAGTGACTGGTAATGCCACAGCGCTTCTAAAGCAATTTATTTCGGTTACCTAAGGGTGTGAACAGGCTATGGCTCTCAGAGAAGTTCAAGGACCGTACTTCGGCCAATACGGTGGAAGGTTTGTTCCTGAAAGCCTTGTGGCGGCCTTAGACGAGCTCGAATCTACATATAGACAGGCTCAAGCGGACAGTAATTTCTTAGTTGAACTTTCCGAGCTCCACAAAAATTACACGGGTCGACCTTCGATACTCACCGAGGCCAAACGATTTTCCACACATGCCGGGGGAGCTCGGATAATCCTAAAGCGCGAAGACCTTAATCACACGGGCTCTCACAAGATTAACAATGTTCTAGGCCAAGCTCTCTTGGCCAAGAGAATGGGAAAGACCCGAATCATCGCCGAAACTGGCGCAGGTCAACATGGTGTGGCAAGTGCCACTGCGGCTGCGCTTTTTGGGTTCGAGTGTGTTGTCTACATGGGTGAAGTTGACACCGAAAGACAAGCACTAAACGTCGCTCGCATGAAGTTATTGGGTGCCCAGGTTGTGCCCGTGAAAACAGGTAGCAGGACTCTGAAGGACGCTATCAACGAAGCCTTACGTGACTGGGTAACAAACGTTGAAAACACTCACTATTTATTGGGCACCGTCGCGGGTCCTCATCCTTTCCCCGAGATGGTGCGAGACTTTCATTCGATTATCGGCACCGAAGCCAGAACACAGATGTTGGATCAGTTTGGGACATTGCCCACTGCGCTTGCCGCTTGCGTTGGGGGAGGCTCGAACGCAATAGGTCTTTTTCAAGCATTCTTGGACGACGACGTTCAAATGTATGGATTTGAAGCAGCTGGGGACGGTATGGACACAGATCGTCATGCTGCGACTTTGAACTTCGGGAAACCTGGCGTTCTTCACGGCGCACGTAGTTACATGTTGCAGAATGAGGACGGTCAGACCATGGAAAGTCATTCTATTTCTGCTGGCCTCGATTACCCCGGTGTTGGCCCGCAGCACTCATGGTTGAAGGACATTGGTCGAGTAAGTTATCGAGGGATTAGCGACTCCGAGGCCATGGACGCGCTTCGCTTGCTAAGCCAGACCGAAGGCATAATCCCAGCGATTGAGACGGCCCACGCTTTAGCGGGAGCCCTTAAGTTAGGGAAAGAGCTTGGTCCTCAGGCATCAATATTGATCAACCTTTCTGGTAGAGGTGACAAGGACATGGAGACTGCTGCAAAATACTTTGAGTTGATTGGATAAGCGTGCCGACAGTAGAGCAGGTCTTTGAGGCCAATCGAGAAAAAGAAAAAGAAACTTTAATTGGATATTTTCCAGCTGGATTTCCTAGTGTTTCAGCATCAATCGAAGCATGTGTAGCACTCTGTAGAAACGGAGTTGACATTCTGGAAATAGGAATTCCATACAGCGATCCAGTAATGGATGGGCCAGTGATTCAGGAAGCTACCGAGTTGGCAATTCAAAATGGATTTAGGCTCAGAGAAATTTTTGACGTCGTTCAGGGCGTCACCGCCCAGGTTGAAACCCCGATTCTTGTGATGTCCTACTGGAATCCAGTTCTAAGTTACGGCGTTGAGAGATTTGCCGCGGAGCTCGCCTCTTCAGGGGCAAAAGGCCTGATCACTCCCGACTTGATTGTGGACGAAGCGGCTGAGTGGCTTGAATCGTCTAGTAGACACCAACTCGACAGAATTTTTCTAGCAACGCCTTCCTCGACCCAGGACAGGGTTGATCGAATCACGTCCAACTCTTCCGGTTTCGTCTATGCAGTTTCAACAATGGGCATAACCGGAGCTCGCAAGGATTTAGACATCAACGCCAGAAATGTTGTGGGTAAAGTTCGAGCTAGTTCTACCGCCCGGTTTACTGCTGTGGGAATCGGTATTAGCACGCGAAGTCAGGTAGTCGAGGTTAACGAATACTCGGATGGCGCAATCGTGGGATCAGCATTCGTGAAGGCTTACCAAACTGGCGGAATCGACAAACTGATTTCGACGGCTAGAGACCTTTCCGGACAACCTTAAGAGAAGATGTATCTGTGTTTACAATCAATAGTCAATTTCCTAGCCCGCCTTTCTCCAGCTTCGAGTTGGGTCCCTTCACTCTTCACATGTACGCACTGCTTATACTCACCGGGATCATCGCAGCCTACCTAATTGGCGCACATCGCTATAAATCATGGGGAGGAGACACCAATCTTCTGCTTGATGTGGTTTTATGGGCCGTACCAATTGGAATTTTGGGCGGGCGACTATTTCACGTGGCTACGCATCCAGGTG
>JBIKJD010000034.1:0-9812 GCA_044361205.1 Rhodoluna sp. | reverse complement strand
CCTCTGAAAGGATTAGCGCTGAGGCTCCTGTGAAAGAAATCGGTCCCAGAGTCATGGCCGATCCGTCTTCCACCAAAGCCGAAATGGTTTCCAGCTCCGAAGCGGCCCAATCGGCTTCGTCCTGGTTTGAATTGGAAATTGAACTCACTAGATAGCTGGCAACGGCAAGTTCGCTGTAAAGCACGGACCGTGGGACCAGATTCGTGTCTAGGTCTGAAATGTTCTCCAGGTAGCTCGCCTTAACAGCCTCAAGCGTTTCTGGATTTTGCAACGCTGCGAAAGCAACGAAGTCCTCTGCAGGGTCGCCGATACACAAGTTTGACCAAGAAATTACTCCGCTAACTTCCTCGCCAAGTTCTAAAACATTTGCGCCAATGAAATTACCGTGGATGACGGTCGGTTGAAAACGAAAAAGATCAAGATCTTCCAAGGCGCTTTCCCAACGCTCAAGAAGCGTTGCCGGCACCCGACCCGTTGAGGCGGCGCGATCTAGTTCGGAAATTCTCAGATCCCGGATTTCGCTGGCACTTCTGTTGGGCATACCCGAGCGGGAAATTGCTTCGCGGTCCAGGGAGTGGATTGAAGCCAGCGAACGACCAAGGCTAGAAATTATCACGTCGTCCGGGTTCAAGTCCTCAAACTCAAGGTGCGTTCCGTAGATGAAATCTACGATTTGCACGGTGTTTCCGCGAGGGCCGGTTCCTTCTGCAACGAGGTTTGGAAGGTTGAAAGGAAGTGTGCCAGAGGATTTCACAGCACGAACTGCCTGAGTGTCAGTGGCTAGCTCCAGGTTCCCCTTGGCACTTTTTGATGCGCGCACTATCGACTGAATGCCGTCGCTATCGGTGAGTATCGCGGATTCAAAATTTACCGGCCCGTCGGTCACAATTGACTTCGCCTGTTTGAAGTTTCCAGACGGGAAAATCGACTTTGCGAGCGCCGCTAAAATTAAAGGTGAACTTGCCATAAGTTCAGGTTAGAAGAACCAATCGTTTTGTAGGCGTTACGCCACGCACAGCAGTCAAGAAGGGATGTCGATGAGCGAGCCCATTTCGCTGGATTTACCACTGGCAAAAATCGCTCTTGACCGCGACTATTTGAGTCGAATTCGCCCGAATCTTTTTGAAGAACTGTGGGCCAACCCGGCCACTAAGGTTTTGCAAATGTGGCAAGGAAAAGTCCTTCTGAATCAAGATGGCTCGTTAAAGTTTCTTCCCCCAAGTGAAGTGAAAAGCACAGACCTTTTGGTCTATCTCGGCAAGGTGCTTGGCTCGATGGAACCTGTCGTCTTAGCCGTTTTACCGGAAAGCCCTTTTGACAGCACTGTCAATAAAGAAGAAGACTGGCACCATTTGCGAAAAAGTGGCTTGGGGTTGACCTCGGTAGAAGCCGCAATCTTTACACAGGCATTGGCGCTTGCGAATTGGCACGCTACCCACCGGTTCTGCTCCAATTGCTCGTCCGCAACGGAAAGCATAAAGGGCGGTTGGGTCCTAAGGTGTGTGGATGAGGGGCGCGAAATTTACCCACGCACTGACCCTGCAATCATCGTAGGTGTCGTGGATGATCAAGACAGAATTCTTTTGGGATCTCAAGGTATTTGGGAGGAAAATCGATTCAGCATTTTGGCTGGCTTCGTTGAACCGGGGGAGTCTCTGGATGCCGCGGTGATTCGAGAGATGGCCGAGGAAGCTGGGATTCGAGTGAAAAATCCAAGGTTCCTAGGATCTCAAGCATGGCCCTTTCCGTTTTCGCTCATGGTTGGTTACCTAGCCGAGTATGACGGCGGCCTGCTAACCCCGGATGGGGAAGAGATCGTCAAACTCCGGTGGTTCTCGCGAGCAGAACTCAAGGCCGAGGTCGGCGACCTACTTCTTCCTGGTGAACTTTCAATCGCGAGAGTCATTATTGAGCACTGGCTTGGCGAAAAGCTCGGAGTCTAGTTCTGTGAACCCTGAAGAACTTCTGGATGGCTTAGACCCTGAGCAGCGGGAGGCAGCCGAATCTTTGGTTGGCCCAACCTGCATCCTAGCGGGCGCCGGCACTGGGAAAACTCGCACGGTGACTCACCGAATCGCTTATGGAATCGCCAAGGGCCACTTCGCTGCCAATCGAGTTTTGGCTCTCACCTACACCAGTCGCGCAGCCGGAGAATTGCGTGCAAGGCTTCGTCAACTCGGCATCCCGGGTGTCGCCGTGAAAACCTTCCACGCGGCAGCACTAAGCCAGCTCGAATTTTTCTGGCCGCAGCTTGCTGGAGTCCCGGCTCCAAGTGTTCTGACTTCGAAGTCGAAACTTATTGCAAGCGCTGCAGAGTCACTAAAGCTGCAGTTTGATGCCGCAATGCTGAGGGATGTGGCTGCAGAAATCGAGTGGCGCAAATACACAATGCGCTCTTTGGAACAATACGAGCAAATCGTCGATTCCCGTCCGGCGGTCGCTGGTCTTCGAGCAAATCAACTCTTGGCAGTTTTGAAAGCATACGAAGACCTGAAGATCAAATCGCAAAAACTGGACTGGGAGGATGTCCTGATCCTCACTCTGGGTATGCTGCAGGCGGAACCCAGAGCTCTGGCCCACGTTCAGCAGCAGTATCGCTTTTTCACCGTGGACGAATACCAAGACATTTCGCCGCTTCAGCATGCCCTCTTGGATACCTGGCTGGGCGATCGAAGCGACATTTGTGTGGTTGGTGACCCAAATCAAACCATCTACTCGTTTACGGGCGCATCGAGTGGCTACTTACTGAACTTTGTATCTACTTACCCCGAAGCAACCGTTGTGAATCTTTCAAAGAATTACCGCTCGACCGGCCGAATCATCGCGCTAGCAAACCAGGTTGTAAGCGGAGAAACCAGCATGGACGAACTCGTGTCTCAAACCTCTCTTGGAGTGGCGCCGGCAGAGATTGGTGCTCATGATTCCGCTTCCGAAGCAAAGGCGGTTGCGGCGTCCATAAAGAACCAAATTTCACGGGGCATTCCTGCGAACGAGATTGCAATCCTTTACCGAGTCAATTCTCAGTCTGAGATTTTCGAAAAGGCACTCGGAGAGCTGGGAATCGAATACCAGGTGCGGGGCGGTGAGCGGTTCTTCAATCGCCCGGAGATTCTCCAAGTTGTCCGGCTTGTTAGGGCAGAAACCATCCTGCCAAGCGAGAAACCCCTATACCAGGTTGTTTCAGATGCCTGCCGGGAACTCGGTTGGAAAGCTAAGGAACCTGCCGAGTCCGGAGCCGTGCGTGAAAAGTGGGAAGCCTTGAATTCCTTCCTGGCAATCGTGGACGAGATGCCTGCAAACTCGTCCATCCAAGAGTTTGTAAAGGAAGTTGACGAGAGGATCAGGTCTCAGCACGAACCGATCAAGGCGGCGGTTACCGTATCCACAATTCATGCTGCGAAAGGTCTCGAGTGGGATTGTGTTTACCTGGCGGGTTTGAACGAGGGATTTCTTCCGATTGGGTACGCCAAATCAGAGCAAGCACTTCATGAAGAGCGCCGGTTGTTTTACGTGGGAATCACCAGAGCCAGAAAAGAATTAGCACTCTCTTATTCGCTGAAGGATTCCGTTAGCGGTAGGGAACGAGTTCGTTCCCGCTTTTTAGGTCTCGTGTCCTCAAAGCTCTGAGCAGCCACAACCTTCGTGACGCTGCCAGTTTGACTCTCTCATTGAGCGATCTTTCAAATTCACCAGGGTGTTCACACCGTCATTCGAATCCACGAAAGAGCAAATGTTCCTGGCAGCAATCGAACTGGCCATGAGTAGATTCACCCCGTCGTCTAGTTGGTCCATTCGTCCGGTTAGCTGAATGCTCTCTGTTGTCCAGTTTGGTTGGGTGTCATTTTCCCAGAGGTCACGACAGGTCAGACAAGGGTTAATGTGGTGCTGTGTGACTCGGCTAACGAAAATGGAGTCCAACCGATATTCGATGGCCAGAAGGGGTCGGTTCTGGTGCCGATACTCTTTGGGCAAAATTCGATGCATTCCACTGAGGATCCGGATTGTTTGGTCCGTTTCGGCAGCACTTGAGGTTGGTGTTATTGCAATGACAGTCGCCGCGGATTCGAGAACCGTTCTCGCAGCATTTACCCGCGAAACTCCGAGCAAGTGGTTGGGGTAACCCAATTCGCCTAGGTCAGCTTGACCCACCAGATCGAAGTCTTGAGTGTTGAAGTTTCTGAAACCATTCTCGGAAAGAGCTTTGATTACTGTGAGTCCGGTGCGATCCAGACGTGTCAGTTCGACTGTTTGGTTTGCGCGTCTGGCAACCACTTCCATTGGAGATTGCTCAGTTTGAAATCCAATTCGCAGCACCTCGGCGAACCGCAGGTTCAAGGCAGTATTTCCGCCAAAACCTGGTGCGCTTTGAATGAGGCTCGGTCTTAAACGATCAACTAATTCGCGGGTCTCCAGATCCGACAGTCCAACCGAATTTCCAACCAATGAAATTTGATTTTCCGCAACTCCTGCAAACAGGAGGTTTATGAGCCGTTCCTGAGCATTCGAAATCTCCCCGAGTTCGTGTCCAGTGTCCCCGATGCCCAATCGAAGTTCTGAAGCATTTTTCCAAATAGGGATTTTGGATGGGTTTAGTTGGATTGCCATCTAATGATTGTGCAGTCAAGTTGAAGAACGATCAGAAAGTTTTCCACAGCTAGTTCCTTCTAACCCAGGAGATCCCGCAAATCCTTGTCTAGGTCGTCGCCGTCTCTGCCAATACCCGCTAAGAATGCTTCTACGTCGTCGATATCTTCGCTCGTTGGAAGCAGGTCTGGGTGTTCCCAAAGAGCGTCGCGTCGATCAACACCCAGTCTCTCTGTTACCACTCGCCAAAACTCAGCGGCTTCACGAACTCTTTTTGGCTGAAGCTCCAAACCAATCAGGGTTGCGAAGGTTGCGCGCGCCGGGCTAGAGCCGGCTCGCCTCCTCAGAACTTCACCTAACTGAGGTGCGGTCGGCAAGAGTTTGGTTGCATTTTCGGTGACTACCGTCACCCAGCCCTCGATTAGGGCCAGTAGGTTTTCGATTACCTTGAGAGAGCCGATTTGCTCTTCGGAGCGTTCTGCAAGGAACGCACCCGATTCCATAGCGCTCTTCAGCGCTTCAGCGTTTTCTGGAGAAATCTCACTAGCTAAGTCTCGAAGTTTGTCCCCATCGATTTGAATTCCCTGCGCGTAGTTCGTAATTTGAGCTAGGACGGAATCTCGAAGCCAACGGCTCTGTTTGAATAGCCTGGCGTGACTTAATTCTCGGGCAAGTATGTAGATTCGAGCCTCATCAGCGACGAGTGAGTGATCGCTTATAAATGCTTCCAGATTCTGGGCGACTATGGCTGGACGAGACTCGCTGTAAAACGGGAGGCCGATGTCGCCACCGGTTAGAACTTCTTGGGAAAGCTTCCCGAGGGTCTGGCCAAGTTGCATAGCAAAAATGGTGCCACCGGCACTCCTCATCAGTCCTCTGGCTCCAGCTGCGAGGGCATCAAGTTCTTCGGGAAGGTTCGCTTCCAAGTTTTCTGAGAGCGACTCGGCAACTCTTTCCGCAATTGGCCCTGCTAGAGCTTGAAAAAGGGGTTGAGCGTCAAGCACCCAAAGTTCTCGAGTCAGCAATTTTGGAGTTGTTGCAACTTGACTCAGTGATGTGGCTTGGTCTAACCAGAGGGCGGCAATGTTTGATGCGTCCAGTACTGTCGAACGAAGCCGATCATCAATGCTCTGAGCGCCGACACGGGCTAGCTCTAAAGCTTGCTTCTCGGCAAGTTCCCAGTTGACGCCTCGGATTGTTTGGGACTCTCCAGACACAATCGCACCTTGAATCTGGGAAATCAACGCTTTCAAAGCTTCGGGGTCATCAGGTAAGCCTGCAATCTTGGCCAGCTCTTGGGCGTCAATTTCACCATTTCCGCTCAGAAGTTCCGAAAGGAACTTAGCAAAGTCTTCCGGGTCGAAGTCTGGATTCTGATTAGCGTCGGTCAAGTTTTCACCTCAGCCTAAGGCTAATGCTTCCAACGCCTAGGCTGGTTACTGTGAAAGCAAAACTGCGGAAAAGACTTGGATGGATCCTTGTCGGGTTTTCGTCTCTGGTTGGCCTGTGGGCTTTTACACAACCACTGCCATATGTTTACGTGGCTCCGGGTCCGGCCTTCAACGTCTTGGGTGAATTTGAAGAATCCGAGATTATTTCGATTACGCCCTCACCAGGTGGAGAATCTCTGGGGTCAATTGATTTGCTAACGGTCTCGCAGTACGGTTCACCAAAGCTCACCCCGACTTTCCTTGAACTGCTGATTGCGCTGTTGTCAGAAGATAAGGCCATTTACCCAATTGAGGCCATTTATCCTTCTGGGGTTTCAGAAGAGGAAATGGACGCCAAGCAATCCAAGTTTTTTGAAGAGTCCAAGCAGTCGGCTATAACAGCAGCGTTCTCGGAATTGCCAAAAGGCTTTGATGAAAAGTACGAAGTCACCTTGGAGTTGGATAAAGTCGGCGGCCCATCCGGCGGCTTAGCTTTCGCGCTGGGGATCATTGATAGATTGTCGCCCGAGTCCATCACCGGCGGTAAACGTTTTGCAGTAACCGGCACCATTAAATCCGATGGCGAGGTTGGTGCCATCGGTGGAATTCGTCAGAAGGTTTTCTCCGCAATTGCGGCAGGTGATCGATTTCTGCTTATCCCTGAAGACAATTGTCAGCAGGCCGTGGCCGTCAATCAGTCCGAGGTGAAGGTTATTCCTGTGAAGTCGCTTAGAGAAGCGCTAGTTGCGATGTCAATAATTGCGTCGGATGGCAATCTGGATTTAGTTCCAGTCTGTTCAACTCAGTAGATTAGGTATATGAAAATGAAGCCGATTCGCCCTGCTCAACTCTCCCTCATCATCTTGGCCGTTCTTGGAGCAGCCTTCTTGGCATCGACATCCTTTTACACCTCCGTGCTCTGGTACCGCCAGCTCGGCTTTGAAAATGTCCTATTCACGCAGATCTGGGCTCAGGGCATTCTGGCTCTAAGTGCGGGTCTTTTCGCACTGCTAGTTTTTGGATTGAATATCTACCTCGCAAATCGAATGAAACCCCTTTATGCAAAGGTGAGCTCGGCAAACGATCCTCTGGCTCAGATTAGAGAACAGTTCGAGTCCGTTCGCAAATTAGCGATTTTGGCTGCCCCAATTGCGGTCGGTGTTTTGGCAGGTTTAGCGGCTGCACCTGGCTGGCAGGAAGCCCTACTGTTTTTGAACTCAACTGAAACCGGAAAGCTTGATCCGCAGTTCAACCTAGACGCCAGCTTCTACCTGTTCCAACTTCCTTTCTTGGGAACGGTGGTTGACTTCGTGGGGACCCTTCTATTGATTACAGTGCTGGCAACCGCTTTCCTCCACCTGGTAAATAGAAACATCCGATTTTCAGGAAAAGACACCCAGGTTGGTAAGGGTGCTCGAATTCAGATTTCTATTTTGGCCGCGCTCTTTCTGCTAGTAGAAGCGGTATCCGTTTGGCTAGACCAGTACAAGACGCTAACTAGTTCTTCGGGTCTGTATACCGGGGCAACCTACTCAGATGTGTTCGCCCAGATCCCGGGGCTTCAAATCATCGCCGCCATCGGAGTTTTGGTCGCTGTTCTGTTCCTAATCGGCGGCTTCATCGGTAAGTGGCGTCTTCCAATTTTGGCAACAGGCTTGATGGTTGTGAGTTCGCTGATTCTAGGTGGGGTTTACCCATGGCTAGTTCAAAGCTTCCAAGTGGTTCCGAATGAACGAACTTTAGAAAGCGAATACATTCAGCGCAACCTAGAAGCAACAAGGTTTGCTTACGGACTGGATGGCGTAGAAAAAATTGAATACAACGCCAAAACAACCGCTTCAGAGGCTGACCTAAGAGAGGACGCCGACACAACGGCCAACATTCGAATCATCGACCCAATGCTCGTGTCAGCTTCATTCCGTCAATTGGAACAGTATCGCCAGTACTACAACTTCAAGAACTATCTTGACGTAGACCGCTACACCATTGATGGAAAAGTTCAGGACACCGTTATTGCAGCCCGTGAGCTAAACCAGAGCGGTCTTGGAAACTCACAGTCATGGTTCAACAACGTGCTTGTTTACACCCACGGTTACGGCTTGGTGGCTGCATATGGTAACCAGCGTGACAGCGACGGACAGCCAGTATTCCTCCAGAAGGGAATCCCGACCGAAGGTCTGCTTGGTGAGTATGAACCACGCATCTACTTTGGTGAAAACTCGCCAGCTTACTCAATCGTCGGCGGAACCGGTGAGGACCGTGAACTCGACTATCCAGGTGGAGAAGACAACGCTGAACAGACCTACACAACTTTCAAGGGTGATGGCGGACCGAAGCTCGACAACTTCTATGTTCGCCTTGCTTATGCTTTGAAATTCTCGAGCGAACAATTGTTGCTCTCGGATGCAATTAGCAATTCTTCACAGATCCTTTATGACCGCAACCCATTAGACCGAGTTGCTGCCGTGGCCCCTTATCTAACCTTGGATAGCGACATTTACCCAGCCGTAGTAGACGGTCGCATTAAGTGGATCGTAGACGGCTACACCACTTCGTCTCAGTATCCGTATTCACGTGCTGAAAACTATGGCCAGGCTGCCTCCGACTCTTCGATCAGTGTCGGTGGCCCAGACATCAACTACATTCGCAACTCCGTAAAGGCAACTGTCGACGCCTATGACGGCTCGGTCAAGCTTTACGCGTGGGACGCCGAGGACCCGATCCTCAAGAGTTGGATGAAGGTTTACCCAGGCAACGTTGCTCCAGTCAGTGAAATGTCTGGCGCGCTAATGAGCCACGTACGATACCCAGCCGACCTCTTCAAGATTCAGCGAGGAATTCTGGGGCAGTACCACGTGAACGAAGCGGGAGCTTTCTACTCTCAACAAGACGCCTGGATGGTTCCGAATGACCCTTCCAGCGACACCAACACAACTGCTTTCCAACCTGCCTACTACTTGACGATGCAGACTCCCGGTTCCGACAAATCCGACTTCTCGATCTACACCGGATTCATTCCTAGGTCGACTGGCGAATCGAACCGAAGCGTGCTAACCGGCTACCTGGTTGCAAACTCGGATGCTGGAAATGTCAAGGGTCAAGTGGACCCTGAATACGGAAAACTTCGATTGCTGACCTTGCCTAAGAATTCAGTGGTCCCTGGTCCAGGTCAAGCACAGAACTCGTTTACGACCGACCCTGAAGTTTCCAGACTTCTGAACCTTCTGCAGCAAGGGTCAACTAAGGTGCTCCGAGGAAACTTGCTCACCCTTCCAGTTGGAGGTGGTTTGCTTTACGTTCAGCCGGTTTACATTCAGTCGACCGGAGAGACCAGCTTCCCTCTGCTCAAAAAGGTACTCGTAATGTTCGGTGACAAGATCGCCTTCGAGGACACTCTTGAAGGTGCACTTAACAGCCTGTTTGGTTCAGGCACGGTTTCTCCAACCCCTGGTGGTGAGCCAACCGATCCAGATACCTCGAGCTTGGCTAGTGCTCTAGAAGCTGCTCAACGAGCTCTAGACGACCAAGCAGCAGCCATGCGAGACGGTGACTGGGCGGCATACGGACGCGCAGCAGCAGATCTCAAGGCTGCCATTGCCGCTGCTCTGAAGGCGGCTGGCAACTAGGCACAGATTCGTGCTAAACTGAACTCACACCGCGGGGTGGAGCAGTTCGGTAGCTCGCCGGGCTCATAACCCGGAGGTCGTAGGTTCAAATCCTGCCTCCGCAACTAGATAACAAACCCAGTTCTGAAAAGACTGGGTTTGTTTCTTTTAACTGTGAATAACTTCTCAGGTC
>JBIKJD010000149.1:0-2552 GCA_044361205.1 Rhodoluna sp. | reverse complement strand
AATTGGGTCTGACGCAGACGTTTATGTGACTAGCGATTTGCGCCACCACCCAACGTTGGATTCAGTGTCTGCACCTAGACGAAATGGGAAACTTTCACTCATTGACGTCTCACACTTTGCAGCGGAGTCTCTTTGGGTTGAATCTGCATGCGAAAGATTGAAAACAATTTCAGAGCTAGAGGTTCTAGCCAGTTTGCTCGTTACCGATCCATGGACAGAAGAGGTTGGAAATGACTAACGCCACCAAAGCCGAGCAGCAAGATTTGCTGGAACTTTTCCAGCTGGACGTTTTGATTTCAAGGAGTCAAAAAGACCTTGCCGATCTGGAATCTAACGAAGAAATAGTTTCCCTTAGGTCCAAACTTCTGGACGCATCAGAGGGGCTTCTAAATGCGAGTTCAAATCTTGAACACCTAAATACCGAGGCCTCCAAAATTGCTTCGGATGAAAAGCTGGTCTCCGATCGCCTAGTCCTGGACGAAGCCAAAAGTAAGACGGTATCGACCGACCGTGAATTGAAAGCTATCCAGTCGGAAATTGAAAGTTTGCGTGCACGCAAGGAAAACTTGGAAGACTTGGAACTGGAACTTCTGGAACAAATCGAGTCCGCGACTCTAGTGGTTTCTGAGTTCGCCGAACTTAGGAAGAAACTAGGGCAAGACCTAGAGAGTGAAACCGCCAGCCTCGAGCGGAAGTCGCTCACCGTAAAGGCCCAAATGGCTGAACTGCAGAGTAAACGTGAATTGTCGGCAAGGTCACTGCCATCAGAATTACTCGCGGCTTACACCCGCAAGTCTCAAAGGGGTCTTGCCGTATCCCAGACGCTCGGTCGGGACTGTTCCGCTTGCCGGCTTGCCATCAACAGTGTGGAGTTCGACGCGATTATGGCCAAACCGGAGGATGTACTTCCGACCTGCCCAAACTGTGACGCATTTATAGTTCGATGAATTTACTCAAACTTATTGTAGAAGCCGACGGCGGTAGTCGTGGGAATCCAGGTCCTTCTGGTTCGGGCGCCGTCGTCATTGACGCAAACACAGGCGAAGTCTTGGTTGAAATCGCGGTTTTTGGGGGAGTGGCCACCAACAATGTGGCCGAATACAAGGGAGTCTTGAACGGGCTAGTCGAAGCGTTCAAGCTGAATCCAAACGCCGAGGTTCTTGTGCGGATGGACAGCAAACTCGTCGTAGAGCAGATGTTGGGTAACTGGAAGATCAAGCATCCAGACATGAAGGTCTTGGCAATCGAGGTTCAACGTCTGGTTGCAGGCAAAAACGTAAAGTGGCAGTGGATTCCACGTGAAGATAACTCCCGAGCAGATGCTCTTGCCAATGAGGCAATGGATGCAGAGTCCGATTCCGTAAGACATTTCACTGATGTTGAATTTTTATCTGGTAAGGAGCTTGAAGTTAATCCGAGTTTGCCCAGCTCCGTTCGCGCACCAGGCGACGTCACTAAAAAGTTAACGACGCTTATTTTAGTTAGGCACGGTAGGACCGCACTCACCGAATCGCATCAAATCTCAGGTGGCTCCGGTGATGATCCTCATCTCTCTGAATTAGGGCGAGCGGATGCCGCTAGCGTTGCAACCCTGATTTCTCAGATGGGGAGGAGTGGCCCTTTTTCCCATGTTCCGAAACCAACAAAAATATTGGCTTCTCCGATGAACCGAACTCAAGACACGGCGTCGATAATTGCAGATCGTTTGAATTTGAAAGTGGATACGCAAGAGCTGCTGCGAGAAATTGATTTCGGTCTCTGGGATGGGCATACCAACGACGAAGTTGCGAGCGAATGGCCTGAAGAATTTCAAGCTTGGCGAGGTTCGTGGGAGCTTTCTCCTCCTGAGGGTGAATCCCTGAGGGAGTTTGACGAACGCATTCGGCTGGCGCAGAAAAGCATTCTGGAAACCTTGGAAGGGGAATCTATAGTCGTTGTAGCACACGTAATGCCGATTCGAGGTTTCTTGTCTTTGAGCCTTGGCGCAGATTACTCAGGCTATTGGAAGCCGCAGGTGGCCCCATGTTCCGTAACCATCATTCGCCACTGGGGAGAAAACCACAGCGAATTGGTAACCGCAAACTTTACAGCTCACCTATAACCACTGTTCGGTAGTGTTGTTACTGGATGGGTTGACTAGGCGATCGCGTTAGCAATAACGAGGAACGTCCGGGCTCCATAGAGTGAAGTGGTGGGTAACGCCCACTCGAGGCAACTCGCAAGATAGTGCCACAGAAAACAGACCGCCGTGAAAACGGTAAGGGTGAAACGGTGGTGTAAGAGACCACCAGCGATTCGGGTGACCGTTTCGGCTAGGTAAACCTCACTTGGAGCAAGGTCAGACAGAAAGTGTTTGAGAGCTACTCGCTCGAGCTTTCGGGTAGACCGCTAGAGGTTGTCGGTAACGGCAATCGTAGATAGATGATCGCTCACGACAGAACCCGGCGTATCGGTCAACCCATCCACTCACTTACTGTTTTTGCTGGCCACCCGCGCCGCGCCGATGATTCCCGCATTGTTCTTTAGTGTGGCAGGACCAATCGGAGTCTTTA
>JBIKJD010000148.1:0-2600 GCA_044361205.1 Rhodoluna sp. | reverse complement strand
GAACCTTGGCTTTGGTGGCGAAGGCCTTGGGGAGAATTTCGGTGCAGTAGGCGCTTGGGGACAGCAGGTAATCCCAATAGCCCGCCTCGCGCTCCATGGTTTGTTGGTACACGGCTGAAGTTCGATCGTTGCGAATGTCTAATCCGATTAACTTCAGCGGTGTTCCGTGCCAGGTTTGTAGGTAAATCTGGCCTTCGCGCTTCCGAAAGTAGGCGGGAAAGTTTGCATTGTTGACCAGAAACTTTGATGTTGCCAGGGCTCGATACCAAGATGGTGAACCATGACGAAGTGCGGTCATGCCTTCTGGAAGTTCTGGGTTACCCGATGCGCTGCTCCAATAGAGCTTCAGCTCTGGATGGCTTTTTTGTAATTCAATCGCGATTGCCAGAGGGCTATCGCCGATTTGCTTACCGGAGAAAGCTTCGAACAGAACCGACTCGGTCAGTGGGTCAGTCAACCGACCAACGTAATTGATTCGCCTAGAAACTCGCGCCAGCAAGTTCTTGAACTTCACAACTATCTTCACGTCTAGTTCTTTCGGACAAATGAATGGGAACAGTTAATGAGCCTATTACCGCTTTCGTAAAATAAACTCTGAATACCCCCACCGAATCTGAGGTATGAGCTTTTGAAACAGTTGAAAAAGGTTATCGCGGGGCTTACTTGGCGGTTTCGCTTATTCGTTAAACCTTTCCTAAAGCCGTTTCTTTCGCTACTGGAATCTCCTGCCGCCGAACACTTTGTTTACAAACGTGCCAGCTCGTCGCTTCGACGTAGGGTTGCCGCAAAACCTATGCTTCAGGATTCAACTAAGCCAGAGGTAACGATCGTCGTTCCGATTTATAACGTGGAGAAATACCTGGATGTCGCAATTCAGAGCGCCTTGGCTCAAAGCCACCCGAACGTTCAGGTCGTCCTAGTGGACGACGGTTCCACCGATTCTTCGCTTCAAATTGCTGAGCAGTATGAAACTCGTTTTTCAAACGTTCGTCTAATCCGTCAGAAGAATGCCGGGCTTTCGGCTGCGAGGAACACTGGCGCCTCGGTAATCGACAAGACCGACTACCTCTTGTTTCTAGACTCCGATGACGTGCTGCCGAGAAAAGCGGTTCAGAATTACCTGAGCGCGATCGGTGATTTGAACTTGGCGGTTGGAAAACCAACTCGACTCAAGGGGCTTGCTCTGCTCAAGAGACATCGAGACCTGTTCCGCAAAGACATCTCCAAAACCACGCTTCTGGAGCAGCCACACTTCCTCTCCGATGTCACCGCATGGAACAAGTTGATGAAATTCTCGTTCTGGAAGGCTGGGAATTATCAGTTCCCGGTCGGTTTCCTTTACGAAGACATGGCTTTGATGACAAAGATCTATGCCGAATCTGGTGGCTTTGCTGTGGTTTCGAAGACGTCTTACCTTTGGCGCGTAAGAGTTGGCGGCGGAAGTTCGATTACGCAAGAGCGTTGGAATATGACGAACCTCACTCATCGCCTAAAGGCAATTTTGGACACCTTGGACGTACTCAACGACAAGTTCCCAGAAAACTCGGCAAACCAGGCGCTACGCAACTATTACATTTGGTCGACTGCCCGGTACGACATCAACTTCTACCTACCGTGGGTTGAGCACACCGACCAGGCTTTTTTCAAAGAGCTTCAAGCCTCGGGGGAGCGTTTGTTTGGAGAAGCGGATGAACGCTTCTGGAAGCAGGTTCCCGACCGATACCGTGTGGCTCTTAGAGCACTCGTGGCTAATGATCGACAAGGCGTGATTGCTGCAATTCGAAAAAGCGGACTCCAAGTTCCGGCACCAACCAGCTAGCCGTTTATCTTCTGGTGAAGAGGATCCCCTCGAATCCGGCCAGAACACTGGCTACTCCGTCGTCTTCGACTGGGTCGGTTACGAAACTTGCCGCCGCGTGAACTTCTTCCGGGCCTTGCCCCATTGCAAAGGCAAGTCCGCCGCCGGCTCTAGCCCACTCAAACATGCTTATGTCGTTGCGGCCGTCGCCGATGGTGATGATTTGGTCGGGGCGAATGTTGTTGTGGTCGCGAACCACCTCGAGAGCGCTGGCTTTCGTTACACCAAGCGGGGCAATGTCTAACCAAGCCGAGTAGCCAATCGCATAGCTGACCGACTGAAGGCCAAGCGTTGCCACGGTGTCTACAAACTCCTCGGTTTCCTGCTCCGGGCTGAGCACCACGATGCGACTGACCGGGTGGTGCATAAGTTCGTGCAGTGGAGTCTCGTGATTAATGTCGCCGAGGGCGTCCTGGGGGAATTCCTTGTGGAACTTGTAGACGCCTTGAGCGTCTTCGACCGCGAAGTGTGCGTGCGGCAGTTTCTCGATAAGTTGGGTGAGCACCTCGGTTGGGTCAAAGGTGATGACCTCTTCTGGGATGAACCCGCGGGGATGATCATGGTCGATTCGCACGGTGACTGCACCGTTGGAAGAGATTAGCTTGCCGTCGAAGAGCCCAACCTCTTTGGTCACGCCGATGGCGTTGACGGCACTGCGACCGGTTGCAACTACGACGAGGTGGCCGAGTTCTTGAACACGCTTTACCTCGGCGGCAACGCGCGGTGACAGGTACCCGTCGTC
>JBIKJD010000146.1:0-2623 GCA_044361205.1 Rhodoluna sp. | reverse complement strand
TGACGGTTGTGGACACCAGGACGTCGATTTCCCGCGCGGCAAATTTGGCCATCGTCGAGGTTTTATCTTCTGCACTCATTCGACCGTGTAGGAGCCCGATTTTTACATTGGCGAAGACCGGCATGCAACTCAAGTTTTTGGCAATCGTTTCCGCCGCCGCCATCGGGATACCAGGCTCGACCTCAAGGTCGGTGCCCTCTTCGATTTCCGATTCATCGATTCGCGGGCAAACCACAAACGCCTGTCGACCAGCTGCAACCTCTTCAGCGATTCGAGCCCAAGTTCTGGCCACCAGTGCCGGCTGACTAAAGCGAACCACATGGCTCTGAATCTCCTTGCGGCCGGCCGGGAGCTGATCGAGCGTAGAAATGTCGAGGTCGCCGAAGACGGTAACAGCAACCGTCCTAGGAATCGGCGTAGCCGTCATAGTTAAAACGTGTGGTGGGAGTTTTGCCTTTAGCCTCAGGGTTTCTCTTTGGTCTACGCCAAACCGGTGTTGCTCGTCAACAACCACTAGCCCCAGATCGTAAAACTCAACCTTGTCGCCAAGTAGAGCATGAGTTCCAACCACCAGCCGTGCCTTGCCTGAAACAATCTGAAGCAGTGAACGTTTGCGATCGGCCGTGTTCATTTGACCGGTCAACAGGGTCAGGCCAACCTCGTTAGCCAGGTCTTCTCCAAGGGTTTTCCTCATCGAGTCATAGTGCTGAGAAGCCAAGACTTCGGTGGGTGCCAGCATTACCGATTGACCCATTGAGTCGGCAACCGCAAGCATGGCTCTGAGCGCCACCAAAGTCTTTCCGGAACCAACCTCACCCTGAAGCAATCGATTCATTGGGTGCGACCGCGCGAGGTCTTCGAAAATCTCTTGACCCACGCGAACTTGCCCGTCGGTCAGGGTAAAGGGCAATCTCGCGTCGAAACGCTCCAATAGTCCCCCGGGTTGCGAGGCACGAGAAGTTGAACTTTGGTGGGCGTTTTCGGCTCGACGCTTCAGTAGTGAAGCCTGTAGCACAAAAGCCTCATGAACTCGCAAGGTGTCACGGGCAGCGTGCCAATCGAACGCAACTTTCGGCATGTGAATTTTGTGAATCGCGTCCGTAAGCGAAAGGACACCTTCAGCTTTCACAACTTCGGCAGGTAGTTCATCTTCCAACTCGCCGAGAGTATCGAGCACCACACCGACGGCTCTTCCTAGCGCCCAGGTAGTGGCAGATGAAGAAGCCGGGTAAATCGGGATCGGGAGATCCGCCCAGGCCTTGGCTTCTTCCGGCGATAACTCTTCTGGGAAAAGCTCATAGTCCGGATGAGAGAGCTGAATCTTGTTTTGGAACAGCGATGTCTTCCCCGCAAACAAACCTCTGGACCCAGGCTTGAGGTCTTTCTGTCGCCAACCTTGATTGAAGAAACTCAAGCTCATCGAAGCGTGGCCGTCGGTAATTCTCACATCAAGAATTGAACCCTTACGCCCGCTCATGAATCGTTCCCGAACCTCTTGAATTTCCGCAACTACCGTGACGGGTTCACCAATCGGCAAGTCTGCAATCGGCGTGAGTTCACCTCGAGTCGAATATCTTCTGGGATAGTGCTGCAAGAGATCTGCAACGGTTTTGAGTCCCAAATGTTTCGCAAACGCCTTAGCCGTTCGGTCGCCCAAAAGGCGATCTAACGGCGTAAGTGGCAAAAGCATGATTCAATGCTAAGCATGACCCGTATCATCGCAGGCGTAGCCGGCTCACTAAAACTCACCAGTCCAGCAAAAACCACTAGACCAACCAGCGACCGAATTCGCGAAAGCATCTTCTCAAAACTTGAAGCGCGAGACCTAGTTTCAGGTGCAACCGTTCTGGATCTCTATGCCGGAACCGGAGCATTAGCGCTTGAGGCTGCCAGCCGTGGCGCGAAACTCGCCTGGATGGTCGAACGGGATGGTAAGGCAGCTGCCGTTTGTGTTGCCAACCTAAAGATTGTTTCGAAGGCACTTTTGAAAGAAGAAATTGGCTTCGACGGCAAGGTGGTCAATAAGTCGGTTGCGGGATTCTTGAGTAGCCCAGGTATTGATGAAGTTTCACTAGTCTTCATTGATCCGCCATACGAAATTGGCAACGACGAGATTCAAGAAGATTTAGAAAAACTACAACCAATCCTCAAGAACGCCACGGTGGTAGTAGAGCGTTCGAGTAGAACCGAAGCGCCGGTTTGGCCAAAGGGTTACTCGTTAGAAGACACCAAGTCCTACGGAGATACCGTGGTCTACTGGCTCAGCGCCTAGATGTGGCGTTCGGCAGGCCCGGTGTAAAGCTGCTGTGGGCGGCCGATCTTGGTGGCTGGGTCTAGGTTGAGTTCGCGCCAGTGAGCAATCCAGCCCGGTAGGCGTCCTAGTGCAAATAGCACGGTGAACATTCTCGGTGGGAAGCCCATCGCCTTGTAGATGACGCCGGTATAGAAATCCACGTTTGGGTAAAGCTTGCGCTCTGCAAAGTAGCTGTCGGATAGCGCTGCCGCCTCTAGTTCCTTAGCGATGTCGAGCAGTGGATCGTTGACACCTAACTCGGCAAGAACCTTGTCGGCGGTTGCCTTCACGATCTTCGCCCGAGGGTCGAAGCTCTTGTAAACGCGGTGA
>JBIKJD010000033.1:0-10087 GCA_044361205.1 Rhodoluna sp. | reverse complement strand
ACCAGGCTGACGGCGGAGAGATTCGCCTGGACGATAAGGTTCAGAACTTCAAGGGGCCTGGAGACGCCATGGCAGCCGGAATCGGAATGGTTCACCAACACTTCATGCTCATCCCAGTTTTCACGGTGGCCGAGAACGTAGTGCTTGGAAATGAGCCAACCAATGGCATCGGCGCCCTAGACCTAAATACCGCCAGAGCCCGAGTGCGAGAGATTTCTGACCGCTTTGGCTTCAACGTTGACCCAGATGCTTTGGTGCAGGATTTGCCGGTCGGAGTTCAGCAACGCGTCGAAATTATTAAGGCTCTAACGAGAAACGCCAAGATTTTGGTTTTGGATGAACCAACCGCAGTTTTGACTCCTCAGGAAACCGATGAGCTCATGCAGATCATGCGCGAGTTAGCCAAGTCAGGCACCTCAATCATCTTCATTACTCATAAGTTGCGTGAAGTTCAGTCGGTTGCCGATCAGATTACGGTGATTCGCCAAGGCAAGGTGGTTGGAGAAGCAAACCCGAAGGATTCGGCTTCGAAGTTAGCATCGCTCATGGTTGGTCGAGAGGTAGATCTGAGTGTTGACAAAGCCGCCAAAAAGCCGGGCGAGGTTGTTGTCTCCTTCGACAATATCTCGGTTCTAGACGACCGCGATCAGAGGGCTGTGAACGGCGTTAGTTTTGAAGTTCGTGCTGGTGAAATTCTCGCCATTGCTGGAGTTCAGGGAAACGGTCAGACCGAATTGGCCGAAGTCTTGTTGGGGCTTAGACCTGCCGTCAAGGGCAGCGGGTCAATCACGTTATCTGGCAAATCGTTGGATGGGCTATCCGTTCGCAAGCGTCTGGAAGCAGGCATAGGGTACATCCCGGAAGACCGCAAGAAAGATGGACTAGTCAGCGAGTTCACAATTTCGGAGAACTTCATGCTCAATGGATCTTTCTCAGCACCATTCGCCAAGGGAATCAACATTGATTTATCGGCTAGAGATTCAATTTCCAAAAACCTAATCAAAGAGTTTGACGTTCGCACCCAATCTGCCGAAACCTTAGCGGGGAAGCTTTCCGGGGGAAACCAGCAAAAAGTTGTTGTGGCTAGAGAGTTGAGCCGAGAGGTGAAGCTTCTGATCGCCGCTCAACCCACCCGCGGCGTTGACGTTGGTTCGATTGAGTTCATCCACGAGCGAATCGTTGCCGAGCGTGATTCCGGCAGGGCCGTTATTTTGATTTCCACCGAACTCGACGAAGTTTTGGCCCTGGCCGACCGAATTGCTGTTATGTATCGAGGAAAGATTGTTGGAGTCGTGGACGCCAAGACGTCTCGAGAACAGCTTGGGAAAATGATGGCAGGTATCGCAGAATGAGCAACGAAAACAAAATCCTAAAAGAAATTTTCTCGGCTTCTTACACCCGAATTGCACTATCGGTATTCCTTGGTTTCGCCATTGGCGCTGTCTTTATGGCAGTGTTCAATGAAAACGTTGTCGACACGTACGGTGCCTTCTTCTCGAACCCAGGTGCCACCTTTACCACGGCATTCCAAACCATCCTTGATGGCTACGGGGCGTTGCTCCGAGGCTCAATATTCAACACAAACGGTGACTCGATTGAAACTATGTTTCGACCAATTACCGAGACACTTCGTCTAGCCGGCCCGCTAATCATGGCCGGGCTTGGGGTTGCCCTAGGCTTCCGCGTTGGACTATTCAACATCGGTGGAACCGGTCAATTGCTTATGGGTCTTCTCGGCGCGACCTGGGTTTCAACCCGTATGGAGTTGCCTTACGGTATTCACCTAATCCTTGCCGTAATCGTAGCCATCATTTTCGCTGGGGCTACCGGTGGATTAGTGGGATTCCTGAAAGCCAGGACGGGTGCCCACGAAGTAATCGTGACCATCATGATGAACTACATCGCACTCGATCTTTTCACCTGGTTTATTCGCACTCCCGGGCTCTTACTAGAAGAGGGCGGCGGCGGAAACCCCAAGTCTGATCCACCAGCACTCACGGCTCAAATGCCGGCTCTGCTTGGTGAATCGTTCAAGGTTCACCTAGGCATTCTGCTAGCGCTCGCTGCCGCCGGCGTTTACTGGTGGCTTATGGAGCGATCCACTATTGGGTATCGCTTCCGCATGGTTGGTCACAACTCTGCGGCGGCGAAGGCTGCCGGCATTAGCGTGGAACGCACTTACGTTTGGGCGATGGCGGCTTCGGCGGCTTTTATTGGATTGGCAGCAGCCAACCAAGGGCTCGGCGAGAGCGGCGGTCTAACCTCTAGCATTCACGCCAACATCGGATTCGATGCGATCACCGTTGCCCTGCTCGGTGGCTCTCGAGCCGGCGGTGTAGTGATAGCCGGGCTAGTATTTGGTGCCTTCAAGGCGGGAGCTCCAGCAATGCAAATCATGGGAGTGTCTCCAGAGGTTCTGGGCATTGTGCAGGCACTTATCGTGCTTTTCATCGCGGCACCGCCACTGATTCGCGCGATCTTCCACCTGCCGAAAGCAGAGGTTAAGTAAATGTCAAAGGTAGAAGTAACTCCTGGAATGTTTTCCCTGGCAGAGGTTCGTCCTAGCTGGAAGACTCCGATTGTTCTTGCATTCTTCGGTGCGCCGGTAACTTTGGCATTCGGCGTGTTCGGAAAACCAGAGAATGTCACCTACAGCCTTAGTGACGAAGGCGACATGTTCGCCGTTCCTGAGATTGTGGTTGGCTCATCATTTGTGAACCTAGTTCTCGGAGTCGGCATGATTGCGATTGCTTTGGTTTCGGCATGGTTCACCTATTCGGGTAAGAAAACCCCGATGTGGTTGATTTTGGTGGCTGGTTTATTGGGAGCCACCGGCCTGCTCGGCTGGTTAGCTGCGGGTGCATTGGTGCCGGTTTCGTTCATCCTCGGTTCCGCGGTCGTTTTGGCGGTTCCAATCATCCTCGGTGCCCTCGGTGGTGTTATGTCAGAACGCGTCGGTGTGGTGAACATTGCCATTGAAGGTCAACTGCTAACCGGTGCATTTATGGCAGCAGTGGTTGGAACCATTACCCAGAACCTTTGGATTGGGCTAGTCTCGGCGGTAATTGCCTCGGCGATTCTTTCGGTCGCCCTAGCTTCGCTTGCCGTGAAGTATCTGGTTGACCAGATCATCATCGGTGTTTTGATTAACGTTTTGGTGATTGGAATCACCAACTTCCTTTACTCGCAGTGGCTTGCCAGCAATGGTGAGGAAGTCAACTTCCCTGGAACCTTCGAAAAGATCGAAATCCCTGTCCTGAGTGAAATTCCGATTCTGGGCCCAGCGCTGTTCGAGGCTCGAATCACCGTTTATCTGACGTTCATTTTGGTGCCACTGGTTTGGTTCCTATTGTTCAAGACCAAGCTAGGTCTTCGCGCGCGTGCAGTTGGAGAACACCCAACCGCTGCCGACACCGTTGGCATCAATGTGGCTAAAACTCGCTTCTGGTGGGTAACTGCCGGTGGTGCAATTGCCGGTCTTGGTGGTGCCGCTCTAACGATCGGTAACGTTGGCGCATTCGGGCGTGAAATGTCGGGAGGTCTCGGCTTCATCGCCCTAGCAGTGGTTATCCTCGGTCGTTGGCAGCCTTTCTATGTTTCGGCAGCCGCCTTGCTTTTCGGGTTTGCAATCATCCTGCGTGTTTGGGCAAACGGAGTTTCGCCCGGTATCCCAACCGACTTCATCACAATGGTTCCATACCTAGTGACTCTGATTGCGGTTGCTGGGTTTGCCGGCAAGGTTCGTGCTCCGGCGGCAGTGGGCAAGCCCTACATAAAGGGCTAGTTTTTTCGCAGCAGAGCCACGCCGCTGAGCGTGAGGATTACCGAGACCGGAACCAGTGCAACATAGTTCAGCCCGGCGAAAGCTACCGACGCCAAGATGGTTCCGGCAATCGCTCCGCCGAAGGCCCCCGAAAACTGCATGCCCGAGTCGCTCAAACCTTGAACGTTGGTCTTCTGCTGCGGGGGAAGCGAGCTGGTTAGTAGCGCCGAACCGGCAACGGTAGTTGCGCTCCAGCCAAGCCCAAGTAGGAATAATCCGAAAGTCGTTTGATCGTGGTTGTGACCAGCAAGTGCTGACGTGACGAGTGACGCGATGTAGATCAGTTGACCAAGCAGTACGGTTTGCACCTGCCCATACTTATCGGCAAGCCAACCGAAAACTGGTGAGAAGGCATACATGCCTGCGATGTGCAGTGAAATTACGAAACCTACCAATGACAGGGTTGCGCCTTCGTTGGTCATGTGAACAGGAGTCATTGACATGACCGACACCATGACCATGTGCGCGAGCGCAATCGAAATAACAGCATAAGCAGCTCTCGGGTAGGCCTGCAGTGCTGCAAATGCGGTAGACAAGGACACTTTAGGCCGAGGCCCGGCAACCTCTTTATTTAGGGCCTGAGCAGTTTTCAGGGGATCCGGCCGCAGCCCCAAGAAGAACACCAAGCTCGCCAAAAATTGCGCAACGATGGTTATTACAAAAGGTCCGGTAATTGTTGGGATTCCAAGAAACTTTCCAATAACTTCCCCTGGACCAAAAAGGTTGGGGCCGATCACTGCGCCTACTGTGGTGGCCCAAACTACCAGCGAGAGATCTCGCCCGGCTTTGCCCTTGCTAGGCAGATCGGATGCCGCAAATCGTGCCTGTAATCCCACGGCTGACCCGGCTCCCATAGTAAATAGAGCGAGCAACAGGAGTGGGAAGAACCTAATCTGCGTTGCGGTGATTACGAGAAGTGCTCCCGATATGGCTATAGCAGCGCCACTAGCCAGTGCCACGCGGCGGCCGTGTTTGAAAGCCAAGCGTGCCAGTGGAATGGCGGAGAATGCCGCCCCCAATGTTGAAAAAGTAGCGGCTGCACCACTCCAAGCGTCGCTGCCGGAAAGATCGGCCGCCAAAAGCGCTCCGATGGATAGTGTGGAACCCAATCCGAACCCGCTAAGGATTTGGCCAGCGGTTAGGGTTCTTACGGTTCTTCTTTGTAAACGCGAGATTTGGTTCTTATCCACCGTGCCAGCCTAGCCCTATCTCGGTAAACTTGAAGTTCTACAGTTTCTGAGGTGAAAATGTCGCAAAAACCGCTGACCCTAGCCGAAAAGGTTTGGAATGACCATCTTGTGGTCAAGGGTGAAGCTGGCGCGCCAGATCTTCTGTACATCGACCTGCATCTGGTTCATGAAGTTACCAGCCCTCAGGCGTTCGATGGCCTTCGTTTAGCCGGACGCCCAGTTCGTCGACCAGACCTCACAATTGCTACCGAAGACCATAACACCCCAACCATCGACATCGACAAGCCAATTGCCGATCTAACCAGCCGCACTCAGATCGAAGCTCTTCGAAAGAACGCGGCCGAGTTTGGCGTTCGCATCCACTCTCTCGGTGACATAGAACAGGGGATTGTGCACGTCGTAGGTCCACAGCTCGGGCTGACCATGCCTGGTCTCACAGTGGTTTGCGGCGACTCACACACCTCAACCCACGGAGCCTTTGGGGCGCTGGCGTTCGGCATCGGCACCTCCGAAGTTGAACACGTTTTGGCGACCCAAACTCTCCCGCTCAAGCCATTCAAAACCATGGCGATCAACGTTGAAGGAACTCTTCGACCTGGCGTTACGGCGAAAGATATTATCCTCGCGGTAATTGCCAAGATTAGCGCCAGCGGTGGGCAGGGCTACGTTCTCGAGTACCGAGGTTCTGCGATTCGAGCGCTATCCATGGAAGCCCGAATGACGATCTGCAACATGTCGATCGAAGCTGGTGCGCGCGCCGGAATGGTTGCACCAGATGAAACCACTTTCGCCTACCTCAAAGGTCGCCCACACGCTCCTGAAGGCGCCGACTGGGATGCGGCGGTCGAATACTGGAAGACGCTTCAAACCGACACAGACGCTGTCTTCGACGCCGAGGTCTTGCTAGATGCAGGCGAGTTGGACCCGTTCGTCACCTGGGGCACCAACCCGGGCCAGGGCGTTTCACTTTTGGACTCGGTTCCAAACCCAGACCTAATTGAGGACCCAAACGAGAAGGCAGCCGCCTTGCGAGCACTCGAGTACATGGACCTAACCCCAGGCACGCCAATGAAGTCGATCAAGGTAGACACTGTCTTCCTCGGCTCCTGCACCAACAGCCGCATCGAAGATCTTCGTGCCGCAGCCAAAATAATTGACGGTAAGAAGAAAGCCGACCACATCCGCATGTTGGTCGTCCCCGGTTCGGCCCGCGTGCGAATCGAAGCTGAGGCTGAAGGCCTGGACAAGATCTTCACAAACTTTGGTGCCGAATGGCGCTTTGCCGGTTGTTCGATGTGTTTGGGAATGAACCCCGACCAATTGGCGCCAGGGGAGCGTGCCGCGTCAACCTCTAACCGAAACTTTGAAGGGCGCCAGGGTAAGGGTGCCAGAACGCACCTAGTCTCTCCGCTGGTGGCCGCTGCCACCGCAATTCGCGGAACCCTTTCCAGCCCGGCCGATTTGCTAGAGGTGAACTAATGGAAAAGTTTGAGGTATTTACGGGGGTCGCGGTTCCGCTTCGTCGTAGCAACGTAGACACCGACCAGATCATTCCGGCAGCTTTTCTCAAACGAATTACAAAAACCGGCTACGACGACGCTCTGTTTTCGGCTTGGCGTGGCGATGCCGATTTCGTTTTGAATCAACCGGCATATGCTAAAGGTTCGGTGCTTTTCGCCGGCCCCGACTTCGGCACTGGTTCAAGCCGCGAACACGCCGTTTGGGCACTTCGTGACTATGGCTTCAAGGCCGTCTTCTCATCTAAGTTCGCAGACATCTTCAGAGGCAATTCTGGCAAGCAGGGTCTGGTAACCGGTGTCATCAGCGATGCCGAAACCGAGCAAATCTGGCAGCTTTTGGAGGCAAACCCTGGAACTGAAGCCACAGTTGACCTGGTTTCCTGTGAAGTGCGAGTTGGCGACCTAACGGTCAAATTCGAGATTGACGAATACACTAGGTGGCGTCTACTTGAAGGTTTGGACGACATTGGTTTGACCCTTCGAGATGAGCAGTTGATTACCGATTTTGAGGCTCGCCGAGAGTCTTGGCGTCCGAAGACACTGCCAGCCAAAGGAGCCTAAATGAGTCAGATCACAGTTCGTGGCGGTAAGCCGCTAGAGGGTCGCGTTGACGTCAAGGGCGCCAAGAACCTAGTCACCAAGGCCATGGTTGCCGCACTGCTCGGGGAAACTCCGAGCGTTTTGAAAGATGTTCCGTTCATCTCCGACGTCGACATCGTTTCCCGCCTGCTACAGCTTCACGGAGTATCAATTTCACACAGCGAAGACGGCGTGATGAGTCTCGACCCGAGCGAGGTTGCTTCGGCTCGCATGGTCGACATCGATGCCCATGCGGGAAGCTCACGCATTCCAATCCTGTTCTGTGGCCCTCTTCTTCACCGTCTTGGTGAGGCTTTCATTCCTGGGCTCGGTGGTTGCCACATCGGCGACCGTCCAATCAACTACCACTTCGAAGTGCTTCGTAACTTCGGTGCCATTATCGAGGAACTTCCAAACGGAACCCGTCTCTCCGCACCTAAGGGTTTGAAGGGCGCCAAGATTAGCCTTCCTTACCCAAGCGTTGGAGCGACCGAACAGGTTCTGCTGACCGCAACTCGCGCGGAGGGCATGACCGAACTTTCCGGTGCTGCCATCGAACCAGAAATCATGGACCTGATCGCCATCCTTCAAAAGATGGGTGCAATTATTTCGGTTGACACCGACCGCGTCATTCGCATTGAGGGTGTTCAGGAATTGAACGGTTACACCCACCGTGCACTGTTCGACCGCAACGAAGCCGCCAGCTGGGCCTGTGCCGCTCTGGCAACCAGCGGCGACATCTTCGTTGGAGGAGCACGACAGCCTGAAATGATGGCGTTCCTAAACGTCTTCCGCAAAGTTGGCGGAGCTTTTGAAATCCAAGACGACGGCATCCGGTTCTTTCACCCAGGCGGCGAACTGAGCCCGGTTGTCTTGGAAACCGACGTTCACCCTGGATTCATGACCGACTGGCAGCAGCCACTGGTCGTGGCACTGACTCAGGCCAACGGACTTTCGATCATCCACGAAACTGTCTACGAAAACCGTTTCGGGTTCACCGACGCCCTGGTTCAGATGGGTGCGCAGATTCAGATTTATCGCGAATGCCTGGGTGGTACACCATGTCGTTTCGGTCAGCGCAACTTCTACCACTCGGCAGTCATCAACGGCCCAGCAAAACTGGTTGGCGCGGACATTCGCGTCCCTGACCTTCGCGGTGGTTTCAGTCATATGGTTGCCGCTCTGGCAGCTGAGGGAGTTTCCAACGTGACCAACGTGCAACTAATCTCTCGAGGTTACGAACACTTCCTCGACAAGCTCAAGGCTCTCGGCGCCGACTTCGAGTACAGCGAGTAATCGATATGGCCTCGAACGACGAGTTCAAAATGCCTAAGGTAAACAAGGCAAATCGTCCATTTGTAATGACCACGGTTGCGCTTATCCTGGGTACCCTGCTTCACCTTCTGTTTCGCGTCAAAGTTATTGGCAAAGAAAAGCTTCCGAAAACCGGCGCCTACATTCTGGTCTTCAACCACGTGACCCACCTTGACCCACTGGCTGTTGCCTACGCAACTTTCTTCGGGCTCAAGCGCGGCCCACACTTCTTGGCTAAGGGTGCACTTTTCAAAGTCCCAGTGCTTGGTCAAATTCTTACCGCCGCCGGCCAAGTGCCCGTTTACCGAAATGGCCGAAGGAACGTTGAGCCAATGGATGCGGCCTTCAAGTTTCTTGAAGCGGGCCACGTCATCACAATTTTTCCAGAGGGCACTCTAACCCGCGAGCCAAACGGTTGGCCGATGCGCGGCAAGACCGGCTCGGTGCGAATGGCCATCCAGGCCGGCGTCCCGATTTACGCGGTTGGTCAGTGGGGTAGCGAAGTAGTGCTCCCCACGTATACCAAGAAGCTTCGCCCAAAGCCTTGGCACACGGTTCGCGTTCAGATTGGCGAGCAGATCAACCTCGACAAATTTATGAACCGTTCGTTGTCGACCGACGAGCTCAAAGATGCGACGAAAATCGTGATGACATCAATCACCAAGCAGGTCGAGATTTTGCGCGGTGAAAAGGCGCCAAAGGAACTCTACGACCCAGCCCAGCATGGCCAGAGTCAGTTCGGTAATTTCAACAAGGATGGAAAGAAGTAATGGCAAAAGTAGCAGTAATGGGAGCCGGTTCTTGGGGCACCACTTTCGCCAAGATCTTGGCCGATGCCGGAAACGACGTAACCATCTGGGCCAGACGTGACGACGTAGTGACCGAGATCAACTCACTTCACCGCAACGGGGACTACCTGCCTGGCATCAAACTTCCAAAGGACCTAAAGGCCGCTTTCGAACCAGCCGACGCCATGGCGGGTGTCGAACACGTTTACCTGGCTATTCCATCGCAAAGCCTGCGAGGAAACCTAGTCGAATGGGGTTCATCCATCCCTGAATCCGCTCTCGTGGTGAGCCTGATGAAGGGTGTTGAGAAGAACACCGGTCTTCGAATGAGCGAGGTTATCTCGGAAGTTGCCGGTGTCGATGCTTCGCGCATCGTCGTTGTTTCTGGTCCGAACCTGAGCCTCGAGATTGCTGAGGAGCAGCCAACCGCTTCGGTTGCGGCCAGCAAGAGTAAGTCGGCTGCTAGAGCTGTTGCCACAGCCGCCAGCAACAGCTACTTCACTACCTTCACCAATAAGGACGTCATCGGTACCGAGTTCGGAGGAATCCTGAAGAACCTGATCGCGGTTGCGATTGGGATCGTCAACGGTGTTGGATACGGTGAAAACACTAAGGCTTCAATCATGACTCGCGGTCTTGCCGAGATCTCACGATTTGCTCGTGCCTACGGAGCCAAGAAGAAGACCATGGTTGGCCTCGCCGGCTTGGGCGACCTAATCGCAACCTCCGAATCACCACTGAGTCGTAACCATAAGGCTGGTGAAATGCTCGGCAAGGGTTACACCCTGAATGAAGTAACCAAGCGCCTAAGCCAGACCGCCGAAGGCCTAGCCTCAGTTGCGCCAATCTTGACCCTCGCTGAAGCTAAGGGCG
>JBIKJD010000032.1:0-10209 GCA_044361205.1 Rhodoluna sp. | reverse complement strand
ATTTTAGCCCTGGCTCGAGATGATGTTACAAAGTTAAGCCAGTCTAAGCTTGGGCTGGCATCAACGGACTTCGAGGTGAAGATCTCAACAACGTCGCCGGAAACTAACTTGGTTTCAAGAGGCACGAGCCGCCCGTTGACCTTCGCTCCCATGGTTCGGTGGCCTACATCGGTGTGGATCACATATGCAAAATCGACTGGAGTCGCTCCACTGGCGAGACCTACTACTTTCCCCTTGGGAGTAAAAACGTAAACATCTTTGGCCCCAATTTCGAATCTTAGCGAGTCAAGGAACTCAGCTGGATCTTGCGTCTCCGACTGCCAATCGGTGAGATGCTTGAGCCACATCATGTCTTCCTGCACCTCGGAATTCGACTCCCCCGAGTGTTCTTTGTATTTCCAGTGAGCAGCAACTCCGAATTCAGCCCTTTGGTGCATTTCTTCAGTACGTATCTGAATTTCAACAGGACGTCCATTAGGACCTATGACAGTCGTGTGCAAAGACTGGTAGAGGTTGAACTTAGGCATTGCTATGTAGTCTTTGAAACGCCCAGGTACCGGATTCCATCGCGAATGAATCGCCCCTAGTGCTCCGTAGCAATCCCGAACCGAATCAACCAGTATTCGGATTCCAACCAAGTCGTAAATCTCGTCAAACTCGCGGCCACGAACGACCATTTTCTGGTAGATGCTGTAATACTGCTTTGGTCGCCCGTCGACCTTGGCACGAATCTTGCTGTCCTTCAAATCTTGGTTGATCGCCGATAAAACACCGTCGATGAATTCGGTGCGTTTGGGGGTTCTTTGCCTAACTAGGTTGACAATCTCTTCGTAAACTTTTGGGTACAAAACGGAAAATGAAAGATCTTCAAGTTCGTTCTTAATTGCACTTATGCCTAGCCTGTGTGCGAGCGGTGCGTAAATCTCAAGTGTTTCCTGAGCCTTTCGTTGCGCTCTTTCAACTTCAACGAAGCCCCAAGTTCTGGCATTGTGCAAACGATCCGCTAGCTTTATCACCAATACACGGATGTCTTTCGACATTGAAACGACCATTTTTCTGACAGTCTCGGCTTGAGCATTCTCACCAAATTTGACCTTGTCGAGCTTGGTGACTCCGTCGACAAGAGCAGCGACCTCAGAGCCGAAGTCCTTTTGCAAAAGCTCAAGCGAATATTCGGTGTCTTCGACTGTGTCATGTAAAAGAGCTGCGGCCAAAGTGGTTGGGCCTATGCCAAGTTCCGCAAGAATTTGAGCCACCGCAATTGGATGCGTGATGTATGGCTCGCCACTCTTGCGCAGTTGACCCTGATGAGCATGTTCGGCAACTACATAAGCCTTCTCAATCACTGAGAGGTCAGCTTTCGGATGATTTGACTTGGTTACCCGGAGTAGTTCATTAACGGCTGCTAAATGAGGACCCCCGCGTCCAAAAAGCCGACCGAAGCCGCTTCTAATCGCGCCTATCGAGCCACTAACTTCTTTTTCAGTCATGGGCTCTCCAAGTAATCGAACTAACTGCGGGCTGCCTCAACCTTGGCTGCCGCCTTCACGAACTTCTGCTCGCGTTGCCTTAGCTGCGCATAGAGAGGAGAGGCAATAAAGATCGTCGAAAAAGTGCCGACAATCATTCCGATAAAGATCGCGAGCGAGATGTCGCGCAGGGTGCCCGCGCCAAAGACATATGCGCCGATAAACAAAATTGAAGCAACTGGTAGAACAGCCACAACGGTTGTGTTTATCGAACGGACCAAAGTCTGGTTCACTGCAAGGTTGACTCGTTCGATGAATGTAGCCGTTTCACTATTTTCGACTTCGAGAGTGTTCTCACGAATTTTGTCAAACACAACAACGGTGTCGTAAAGCGAATAACCCAGAATAGTCAAGAACCCAATCACCGCCGCAGGAGTAATCTCGAATCCAAAGGCTCCGTATATTCCAGCGGTGGCAATCATGTCTAGCGTGAGAGCACCCAGTGCCGCTATCGACATCTTGATTGTTCTGAAGTAAAGGGCCATCAGCACAGCAGCAAGAATAAGGAACCAAACCAAACCGATCAGTGCCTTCGAAGTTACATCGCTTCCCCAAGAGGCGCTGATGAAGCTTGAAGACACTGCAGAAGATTCAACTCCGTAGGCTTTTGCTAGTGACTGCCTGAGTTCTTCCGAAGCAGTATCGTCAAGTTGGGGAGTCTGTGCCCGAACTGTGTCGGCCCCAACTGTTGAGATTAGAACTTCTTTACCTGGGATCGCTTCTTCGATCGTCTCACGAGCGATCTCTACACCTTTGTTGGCACCCCCAGAAATTGTGAACTCGGAGCCCCCTCGAAACTCGATTCCAAAGTTGAAGCCGTTGTGCAATGTGAATGGGAGAACCGCCGAGACCGCGATTATTACCGCCGCTATGGTGTACCAGAGCTTTCTTCGACCGACGAAATCGATTGATTTTTCACCTGTGTAAAGGGCGTTTCCAAAATCTTTGAACTTGGACACTACTTGCTTCCTCCGCTCTTGCTTTGGCTAGCAGCCTTACGCTCAGCGATCGTCTGGCGCTTCTGAGATTCCAGGGAGGATTTTCGGTTTCGGGCAATAGACGAATCGACCTCACGGAAGGTTCCTCGGCCGGTATAACGCTCTCCGCCTGAACTACTAATCTCAAAACCTGACCAGGGGTGCCCAGAAGAGAAGAATCTTGTGTTAGCCAAGAGAGTGAGCAAAGGCACAGTGAAAAGAACCACAACAATCAAGTCGATGATAGTCGTGAGTCCAAGTGTGAACGCGAAACCTCGAACGTTACCGACGGTCAGAAGGTAAAGCGTTCCGGCAGCCAGGAGGCTAACAATGTCAGAAACTAGAATTGTGCGCCAAGCTCGCTTCCAGCCGGAGCTGACAGCAACGGAAAGTGGGCGACCCTCGCGCAGCTCATCTCGAACTCTTTCGAAATAAACAATAAATGAGTCGGCCGTTATACCGATTGCCACGATCAGACCGGCAACACCGGCTAAGGACAGTCGGTAATCCATGCGCCACGAAAGCAAGGCGATCGCGAGATAGGTCAATGCAGCAGCTATCGCAAGTGATCCGATCGTTACCACTGCAAGAGCACGGTACTGAAAGAGCGAATAGATCAAAACAAGTAACATACCAATTGCCCCGGCAAGCAGACCACTCTGCAGTTGCTGAGTACCAAGAGTGGCTGAAATGTTTTCTTGGCTCTGAACTTGGAATCCGATTGGCAATGAACCGTACTTCAACTGGTTCGCAAGTGCGTCGGCAGTTGCTTGCGTGAAATCACCGGTGATTTGAGCGGTGCCCCCAGTAATTACTGCCTGGATGGCTGGAGCTGTTACGGCGTATCCATCAATGGTCACCGCAAATTGATTGCGAGGGGATTCAAGAGGAAAGAGGCGACTTGTTACGGTACCGAACTTCTCGGCACCTGCTGAAGTGAATGTTAGGTCCACGGCGTAGCTACCGGTAACCGCACCGGTGCTAGTGGTTACCGGATTAGAAAGCGCTTTACTGATGTCAGTTCCATCTAACTCGACTGGACCAAGGATGAATTTGGTGACGCGATCGCGGTCACAGGTAACCAGTGGGACTGTGGGATCATCGACCTGTCCTGGCTCTCTGAACTGTTTAGAACAGTCAAGAGCTTCATAGGCGGCCTGAATTTCTGGAGTAACCCATTCAAGTGAACTGTTGTCGGCTGGCTCACCTTGACCTGGAGCAATCGGGGGTGACTCAGGCAATGTTGGAGTTGGATTCGGCTCTTTATCAGTTGCTGGCGGAGTCACCAGAGCAGAGGCACCTACCCCAGTAACCAAAACCGGTCTGAACTCAAGCTTCGCGCTGGCCTTTATAAGCTCCAAGGTTGTGTCCGATGGAACACCCGGGATGCTCACAACAATTGCGGCTTCAGCACCGTCACCCTGAGTAACAATTTGCGCCTCTGACACACCGGTCGAGTCGATGCGCTGTCTGATGATGTCAACGGCTTGATTCATCTGTTCAACTGAAGCGGTTTTGCCACCATCAACGTTCGGCTTCAAAATGATCTGAGTGCCGCCCTGAAGATCTAGAGCAAGCTCTGGAACCCAAGTGGCGCCCTCAACATCTGCCAATTTGGCTCCACCAATTACTGCCGTGAAGGCGATAAATACAAATAGGAGCCAGGTGAGGCGTTTTCGAGAACGCTTGTTTACCGATGAATCTGACACGTGAGCTACTTCTTGGAAGTGGCGGTCTTGGCTGCTGGCTTCTTGGCGCCGCCCGATTTCTTCTCAGGAGCTGCATCGACTACTCTCGCTACTGCTCCTTTAGCAACCTCTAAGTTGGTCGAACCGGCACTCTTGATTGTGACTCGATCATCATCGACGCTAACGACGTCGCCGTAGATTCCGCTTGTTAACATGACCTTGGCTCCAGGAAGAACCTTTGTGGTCATCTCAGCGGCTTGCCTTTTACGCTTGTTACTGCTCATGATCATGAATACGATCATGGCGCCAGCCAGAGCTAGAGGTATGAAGTCCATTATTTTGCGCCTTTGGTATTAGTCATGGCGCTAAAGTGCACCCTCATTGAATTATAGGTCAAGCAAGGTTTGTGTGCTGGCACCACGTACTGGTTTTCCCATGTGGATGTACGCCGCTGGAGTTGCTTCGCGCCCTCGTGGTGTTCTGGTGATCAAGCCAACCCTAACCAGATATGGCTCCACCACGGATTCGATTGTGTCCGGCTCCTCGCCAAGGGCAACCGCCAACGTGGTCAGTCCAACCGACTTATTCGCATATCGACCAGTCAAAAGCTCAAGCAGTTGCTTATCGATTCGGTCTAATCCCAACTCGTCGACCTCGTACAGTGCGAGAGCCTCTTTCGCAACATTCAAGTCGATGACGTCATGGTCATGGACAAGCGCAAAGTCACGAACTCGCCTAAGAAGGCGGTTAGCGATACGCGGTGTTCCCCTAGAGCGCCTAGCAATCTCAGCAAGTGAAACATCGTCGTGGTTGACGTTCAAATGAACGGCACTTCTGCGAACCACCTCAATTAGTTCGTCGGAATCGTAGAACTCCAAGTGGCCTGTAAAACCGAATCGATCTCTAAGCGGAGTCGGAAGCATTCCCGAGCGTGTGGTTGCGCCGATGAGTGTAAAAGGAGCCAGTTCTAGAGGAATTGAGTTAGCCCCGACACCCTTTCCTACCATCACATCAACGCGGTAATCCTCCATGGCTAGATACAGCATCTCTTCTGCAGCGCGAGACATTCGATGTATCTCGTCGATGAATAAGATCTCTCCAGGTATCAAGGAACTCAGAATCGCCGCAAGATCACCAGCATGTTGAATGGTTGGGCCGGAAGTAAGGCGAATGGGATGGCCGGTCTCATGCGAAACAATCAACGCCAAGGTGGTCTTACCAAGACCAGGTGGACCTACGAGAAGAATGTGATCTGCATTTGTTCCACGAAGCTTTGCTGACGAAAGAACTAGTTCCAGTTGCTTTCTTACATTCTTCTGCCCAACAAACTCGCTGAGACTTGAAGGTCGCACCGCAGCCTCAAAGGCCAGTTCATTTTCGTTAAACTCTGGAGTCAGGATTTCGTCCATTATTTCTTGACCAGTTCTTGAAGTGCTAGCCGCAGAAGGTTCTCGGTTGCAGCAGTTGGACTGACCTTCTTTGCTGCCGCAACTGCTTGTTCAGCCACTTTTTGCGGATAGCCAAGACCGGTCAATGCGGAAATCACGTCAGAGTTTGCGATACTTGCCCCAGCACCAGTGGCGAATTTTCCCGACAGCGTTACGATAATCAACTTTGCAGTTTTAGGGCCAATTCCACTGACACTCTTAAACGCGAGGTCATCACCCCTTGCCACTGCCGCTTCCAAATCACTAACGCCTAAATGATGCAGAACTGACAGAGCAGATTTTGGGCCAACCCCGGTAACTGAGCGAAGGAGCTCGAAAGTGCGAAGTTCCTCCTTGGATGCAAAACCGAAAATTGTGAACGCATCTTCACGAACAACTAGAGAAGTGTGTACAAAAAGTGAATCGCCAGGCTTTACATTCAGTGCTAAGGATGGAATTACGTTCACCAAATACCCAACACCCTGCACCTCAAGAACAAGACTCCCCAGAGAGGTAGTTTGAACTGAGCCAGTTAGAGATGCGATCACTTCTAAATGCTAACTAAGCGTTTTTGTTTCGAGACGCAACTCGCTCAGCGGCTTTCCAAGCGGTCTGAGCTTTCGTCTCATCGGCAGCCCGATCGGAAGACACTGGTGACCTCCAGGCATTACAAATTGCGATCGCTATTGCATCGGCGGAGTCCGCCGGTTTGGGCACTTCGGCCAATCCCAATATCTTGGCGACAGCTAGCCCCATTTGGGCTTTCTGAGCCCTGCCAGAGCCAGTTACAGCAGCCTTTACTTCACTCGGTGTATGCATCTCTAGAGGTATTGAATACTTTTGGGCAAGGAAAATTACCACTCCAGATATTTGAGCGACACCCATGACGGAGCGAAGATTAGATTGTGCGAAAACTCTTTCCAAAGCTATCGTCGAAGGCTTATAGGTCTTTATAAGACCTTCAAGATCAGACCCCAGTTGTCCAATTCTTTGTGAAAGCTCGAGTTCAGGGGAAGTTTTGAACGTGTTTACAAACTTGAGCGAGACAGTTCTAGATGAAGAGGACTCAATTACGGCAACTCCAAGTCGGGTCAAGCCTGGATCTACTCCGAGGATGATTTTCGCCACTAGTCTTGCTCTAGTTCGGCCATTACCTCTGGTGACATGTCAAAGTTTGAATAGATGTTCTGAACATCATCAAGGTCCTCCAAGGCATCGATTAGAGAAATCACCTTGCGAGCCGTTGGAGCGTCCACCTGAACATGCATGGAAGGCACAAACTCGACGTCGGCGGCCTCGTAATCGATCTTCGCGGCCTGAAGTGCGGTTCTAACTTCGACCATGTCGGTTGGTTCTGTGGTGAGAACCAGCACGTCACCGCGATCCTCAACATCCTCAACGCCGGCTTCGAGAGCGGCTGAGAGAACTGTGTCTTCGGTGACAGTCTCCGACTTAGAAACAGTGATTACACCTTTGCGGCTGAACAGGAAGTTTACAGAGCCAATGTCCGCCATCGTTCCCCCGTTACGCGTTACACCAAGACGAACTTCAGCCGCCGCGCGGTTCTTATTGTCGGTCAAACACTCAATCAGAAGAGCGATTCCATTTGGGCCATAGGCCTCATACATGATGGTGGTGTAGACAACCGCATCTGCGCCGACTCCTGAACCACGCTTGATTGCACGTTCAATGTTGTCGTTTGGAAGCGAAGACTTTCTGCCCTTTTGGATGGCATCGTATAGAGTCGGGTTTCCGTCGATATCAGGACCACCAAGCCTTGCAGCAACTTCAATGTTCTTGATTAGCTTCGCAAAAAGTTTGGCACGACGTCCGTCGATAACTGCTTTTTTATGTTTGGTGGTTGCCCATTTGGAATGGCCGGACATTATTCTCCCGAAGTTGCTTGTCTATGAGGTAAGTCTAAAGGCTTAGGCGCGAACAAGCGCTTCATAAAAGAACTTGTGAACCCTTTCTTCGCCAGTAACTTCAGGGTGAAAACTAATGCCGAGCTTTCTTTCTTGAACAACGCCGACGACGCGTTCGTCCTCAAGTCTTGACACCACTGTTGCTTTACTTCCAATCGATGTAATCAATGGAGCGCGAATGAAAGCGGCGTGGATGCTTCCTTCGATACCGGTGAAAGGGATGCCAACTTCAAAAGAATCTAGTTGGTTTCCGAAAGCATTTCTCTGAACTACTACGTCAAGACCTCCAAAAGTAGGTTGGCCAGGGAGCCCATCCTCAATTTGGTCGGAAAGCATGATTAGTCCTGCACACGTGCCAAAGACCGGCATCCCGCCGTCAATTCGGTTCACAATCGGGTCAAATAACCCAAAAATTTTTGCCAACTTACCGATCGTGGTCGACTCTCCCCCAGGAATTACCAGACCAGATACCGAATCTAGCTCCGAGACTCTCTTAACTGGAATAGCCGAAATGCCGAGGCGGGAAAACGTAGTTAGATGTTCTCGAAAATCACCCTGAAGGCTAAGGACGCCTACCGGAGTAGTCATTACCAGCCGCGTTCAGCCAAACGGTGTGGAGCAGGGAGGTCGCTCACGTTGATGCCTACCATAGCCTCACCGAGTCCACGGCTAACCTCGGCGAGAACCGCCGGGTCATTGTAGAAAGTCGTTGCCTTAACAATGGCCTTGGCACGTTCTTCAGGGTTTCCAGACTTGAAGATTCCTGAACCGACAAAGACACCATCGGCGCCAAGCTGCATCATTAGAGCCGCGTCGGCCGGCGTCGCGACTCCACCAGCGACAAACATAACAACTGGCAGCTTGCCGGTCTTTGCGACTTCGTGAACCAACTGATAAGGAGCCTGAAGTTCTTTGGCAGCTACGTAGAGCTCGTCGTCGCTCTTGGCAGCTAGTGCGCGGATCTCTCCAGAGATGGTCCGAATGTGTTTCATGGCTTCCGAAACATCGCCGGTTCCGGCTTCACCCTTAGAGCGAATCATGGCGGCACCTTCGGTGATTCGACGTAGCGCTTCACCCAGGTTGGTGGCACCACAGACGAAAGGCACCTTGAAGTTCCACTTGTCGATGTGGTTTACATAGTCGGCAGGACTTAGCACCTCAGACTCGTCGATGTAGTCAACGCCAAGAGATTCGAGTATCTGTGCCTCAACAAAGTGTCCAATGCGCGCCTTTGCCATAACCGGTATTGAAACAGCCTCGATAATC
This sequence comes from Rhodoluna sp., assembly GCA_044361205.1. Lineage (GTDB taxonomy): Bacteria > Actinomycetota > Actinomycetes > Actinomycetales > Microbacteriaceae > Rhodoluna. Next base: position 1,397 of record JBIKJD010000032.1, on the reverse strand, counting down.
TTGTCAATCATGTCCGGGTCGCTCATGCGAGATACACCACCCTGAGCCCGAATGTCTGCTGGTACGCGCTCAAGCGCCATGACTGCCACGGCACCAGCATCTTCGGCGATCTTCGCCTGCTCTACATTAACGACGTCCATGATGACGCCACCCTTTAGCATTTCAGCAAGGCCACGCTTGATTAGTGGGGTACCAACTTCTGGCTTAGAAAAATCGCTCATAAATCAAGTCTAAACAACTCGGAGGTTTCCACGGGTCGATTAACAATACTTAGTTCCAAGCGGCTGCGATTTCATCGCGAACCTGACCTAGAAGCTTGGGAAGTGCCTTGGTCTCAGCAATGATCGGGAAGAAGTTTGCATCATTACGCCATCTCGGAACAACGTGCTGATGCAGGTGACCAGCAATCCCTGCCCCGGCAACCTCGCCCTGATTCATCCCGATGTTGAATCCGTGAGCTTTTGAGGCCTTTGTGAGTGCCGCCATCGCTTGCTGTGTCAGCAAGCCGATTTCGGCAACCTCCTCAGCGGTTGCAAGGTCGTATGTCGGAATGTGGCGATAAGGGCAAACCAACAAGTGTCCGGAGTTGTATGGATAAAGGTTGAGCAGCACATAGGAAGTCTTGCCTCGGTAAACGATTAGGGCCTGAGCATCGTCCAGTGTCGGCCCGATGCAAAATGGGCACTTATCTTCAGAAGGCTGCTGACCCTCTTGCACATAGACCAAGCGATGAGGGGTCCAGAGCCTTTGGAACGAATCGGGGGCCGAAGCGAAATCGGCCGCGTTTTCAATTCGTTCGCCAGACATTAAACTTGCGCCTTCGTCGTTATCGCATCCACGATGCGCTTTACGGCAACGTCTACTGGGATACCGTTCTCCTGAGTACCATCACGGAATCTAAAAGACACAGCGCGGTTGGCGCGGTCTTCTTCTCCTGCAATCATCAAAAAAGGCACACGATCTTTAGTGTGGTTACGGATCTTTTTCTGCATGCGGTCGTCGGAATCATCAATGATTACACGAACACCCTTATCACGCAGCGAAACTTCAACCTCGTGAAGATACTCGCTGTACTCTTCCGCTACGGGGATTCCGACAACTTGAACTGGAGCCAGCCATGGCGGGAAGTGTCCGGCATAGTGTTCGGTGAGAACCCCAAAGAACCGTTCAATCGAACCGAAGAGGGCTCGGTGAATCATGACTGGACGCTTGAGGGTTCCGTCTGCGGCAGCGTACTCGAGGTCAAAACGCTCAGGGAGGTTGAAATCAAGCTGGATCGTAGACATCTGCCAGGTTCGACCGATTGCGTCTCTGGCCTGAACAGATATCTTTGGCCCGTAGAAAGCTGCTCCCCCTGGATCTGGAACCAATTCCAATCCAGTTGCCGCTGCGACTCG
>JBIKJD010000031.1:0-10472 GCA_044361205.1 Rhodoluna sp. | reverse complement strand
AATTGTAGAAATGGACTACCGCTTGCTTTGAGCCAACTAGAGACTCATATGTTTTATCGATCAGGTGGTCGCGGGCCTGGGTAAGCACCTGAATCACGACATCGTCTGGGATGTGACCGTCCTCGATTAGCAACCTCACGAAATCAAAATCCGTCTGACTGGCGCTAGGGAAACCGACTTCAATCTCCTTGTAACCCATGTTGACGAGCAGTTTGAACATCTTGAGCTTTCGCTCTGGGCTCATCGGGTCAATCAGCGCTTGATTGCCATCGCGAAGGTCGACAGCACACCAGATTGGCGCCTTCTCAATTGTCTTGGCTGGCCAGGTTCGATCTGGAAGGTTTACAGAAATTTGTTTTTGGAAAGGCTCATATTTGTGAACCGGCATTCCCGATGGCTTCTGTTGGTTTCTCATTTTGGGCTCCTGAAAAGATTTGGTTTTTATCTAGCAATCCGACGAAAACCCCGCGACGAGCTGTGGCTAGATTAAGCCTCGTCGCGGCGAGTAAGCAGGAGCAGGGAGAACATGCTCTTAGGTTAGCACCGAAACCTAGAACCCGAGCCGCCCGAGTGCCTTCGGGTCCCTTTGCCAGTCCTGAGAAACTTTTACTCGAATCCCTAGAAACACCTTGCGACCGAGAAGTTTTTCAATCTCAGCGCGCGACTTTGAACCCACGTCTTTGAGCCTAGAACCGCCCTTGCCAATGATGATTCCCTTTTGTGAATCTCGTTCAACCCAGACGTTTGCATAGATGTCATAGAGTGAACCATCGGCCCGCTCGCCCATTTCATCGATTGTGACAGCCAAGGAGTGTGGAAGTTCGTCGTGGACACCCTCAAGAGCGGACTCACGAATAAGTTCACAGATACGCTGTTCCATGGACTCATCTGTGGTCATTTCTAGTGGATACAACGCTTCAGACTCAGGCAGCAAATCGATGAGCAGCTCTGCCAGAACCTCGATTTGTTCTCCTGACACCGCAGAAACAGGAATCACGGCCTGCCAGTCTCGAAGATCCGAAACGGCCTGCAATTGTTCTGCAAGGCGATCGCGGGAAACTAGTTCGCTCTTGGTGACTATGGCGATTAACTTCTTTCGACCATATTTTGACAACTGCTCATTTATGAACGAATCACCGGGTCCGATCTTTTCGTTTGCCGGTATGCAGAGGCAAATCACATCAACATCGCCAAGTGTTGTTTCTACAAGGCTGTTTAGGCGCTCACCCAAGAGAGTGCGCGGCCGGTGAAGCCCTGGCGTATCGACCAAAATCAATTGACCGCTGTCACGATTAGCAATTCCGCGAATAGCACGTCTTGTCGTTTGCGGTTTTGCGCTGGTGATTGCGACTTTCTCCCCGACCAAAGCATTCGTCAGTGTAGATTTGCCGACATTCGGCCTGCCGACAAAAGTAACGAAGCCGGATCGAAAAGTTGTCATTGAGAATCTTTCATGTCTAGCACTTCAGGGTCGACGGTGACTAGCACGGTTACCAATCTGCGGTCTCGACCTTCAAATCGTTCGGCAAGTAAAGTCACACCGGACTGGTGAGCTTGGTCTCCCCCTCGGGGCAAGCGACCGAGTAACTTTGTGAGCAAGCCGCCGACGCTGTCTATGTCCTCATCTTCGAGATCAAGGCCGATGTGTTCACCTAATTCGAAAATGGATGACTTGGCCGATACCCGGTAGCTCCCTGGACCCAGTTCCTCGATGTCCGGACGCTCACGGTCGTACTCATCATTGATTTCACCCACCAATTCTTCGATGACGTCTTCCATGGTGACCAGTCCGGCAACGCCTCCATACTCATCGATGACGATTGCCACGTGTGTTGCGCTGATCTGCATCTGCTTGAGTAGGTCGTCGACAGGTTTTGAGTCTGGAACCAGCATCGGCTTCCTGGCAAGTTTTCCCGCTGTTAGGTCCTGCAGAGATTTCGGGTTATCAGTGAAGGCGCGAGCGACATCCTTCAGATACAGAACTCCAACGAGGTCGTCGATGTTCTTGCCGCGCACCGGAAGTCTTGAGAAACCCGAGCTCATGAAATCCTTCAGAGTCGCATCTAGCTTGGTGTCAGAGGCCACGGTTTCCATATCGATTCGCGGGACCATAATTTCGCGAACCACGGTTTCACCGAAATCCTCAACCGATTCGATGAACTCCTGCTCGAACTCCTCCGGAGCAGGCTCAGCCTTGGAGGCAATCGGGGTGAACGCAATGTCAATCGAGCGGATCAGTGGCTTAAAAGTTTTGGCCAGTGCTTGCCCAAACTTAGTTTGCCCATATGCCTTGGCGAAAACCTGCGTCACAATCAACAGCAATCCGGTTCCACCCAGTGCCGCAAGACTTTCCAGCCACCAACTCCAACTGAGTGGGGTCAGGCTTTGAGATAGCAGAACCGCAAATGCGCCAACCAGGGAAAGCCGAATGAAACCGAGAGATTCTTGTCGCGAAAATTCGTTCAATTCACGTTTCATGGCTGCTGCCAAAACAGAGAATAGGAGCACTGCAATCGCCACCACGACTGCCCCCAGAACCGTTAGAAAACTCATTTCGATTTCTCCGATTCATAGAATTTCTCAAGAATCTCTCTCTGGAGTCCAAACATCTCGAGTTCCTCGTCTGGCTCTGCGTGATCAAAGCCCAGCAGGTGCAAAATACCGTGAGTAGTTAGCAAGAGAATCTCGTTGATGGTCTCGTGTGCGGCAACAGCCGCTTGTGCTGCTGCAACCTGAGGACAGATAACGATGTCACCCAAAAGCCCTGCTGGACTAACCTCCAGTTCAGTTCCGGGTCTAAGCTCATCCATCGGAAAAGAAAGAACATCGGTTGGCCCCGGCTCGTCCATCCATTGCACGTGCAGATTGGTCATGGTGTCTTCGTTTACAAACTGAATCGCCAACTCAGCTTCTGGGTGAATTCTCATCTGATCTAGCGCAAAACTTGCCAAGGCTAAAACTCTTGCCTCATCGACATTTTGGTCGGACTCATTATTGATTTCTACGGTCAAGACTTTTTGCCCTTCGACTGGTTTTGACTTTCAAAATTTCCATAGGCTTCAACAATTCGAGCAACCAGCGCGTGACGAACCACGTCTTCGGAAGTCAGATATGCGAAATGCATGTCTTTCACACCTTTCAAAGCAGAAACCGCAGTTTTCAAACCCGATAAACCTCCAGGTAAATCGATTTGAGTCGCATCACCGGTAACGATCATCTTGGAATTGAAGCCGAGCCGAGTTAGGAACATTTTCATCTGCTCTGGAGTCGTGTTTTGAGCCTCGTCTAGAATCACAAACGCATCGTTAAGGGTTCGGCCGCGCATGTAGGCAAGTGGCGCAACCTCAATGGTTCCCGAGGTCATTAGTTTTGGAATGGTCTCTGGGTCGAGCATCTCGTGTAGGGCGTCGAAAAGGGGGCGCAAATAAGGGTCGATCTTATCGTTGAGTGTGCCCGGTAGAAAACCTAGTCGCTCTCCCGCCTCAACGGCTGGACGAGTAAGGATGATTCTTGAAACTTCCTTGCGCTGGAGGGCTTGGACGGCCTTAGCCATAGCCAGGTACGTCTTGCCAGTTCCGGCTGGCCCGATGCCGAACACAATCGTGTTGGTGTCGATGGCGTCAACGTAGGCCTTTTGCCCCAAAGTCTTTGGGCGAATACTCTTGCCCTTCGAACTGAGAATCGATTGACTTAAGATCTCGGCGGGCTTCGCGCTTTGATTGCGAGCCACCATGTTGGTTGATTGCCTAATTTCGTCGGTGCCCAATCTAAAACCGGTTGCCGCCAAATCGCTAAGTTGTTCGATGATTCTTCGCGCCGACTCACAATCAGCTGCTGAGCCCTTTAGCGTAATCACCCCGCCACGAGCCGAAACTGTAAGACCAGCGAACTGAGCTTCTAACTCTTTTAGTAAGACATCGCCAGGACCAAAAATTTCAGGTATCGAATTTTCGATAGATACTTCAACTAAGCCGGTGGTTTCTGGTTTCATTCGGCCCTTGGAGTGCGGCTTGTGATGTGTCCGTGAGCGTGAAAGACGGTTTGACCAGCCTCAGCGCCGGTATTGAACTGGAATCTGAATGAGCCGGTGCTAAGGGTTTCTGCAACCTTTGCACCGAGTTTCATAAGGTCTACAAGCGACGCCTCGTCGGAATTTGCAAGATCGGCAACATTGGAAAAGTGCTTCTTTGGGACAACCAAGACGTGAATAGCCTGCCTAGGGTGGCGGTCATTGAAAGCGATTGATAGCTCTGTCTCAGCAACCAAAGTTGCAGGCAACTCCCCCGCCACAATCTTGCAGAATACGCATTCACTCATGGTTGCTAGTCTATTCCGCGCATATCCCAAGCGCCGCCGAATGCCATCAGTGACGAAATTGCCGCCAACCCCGCGGTAGAAGTTCTGAGGATGCCGGAACCCAAGTGAACTCGGACGGCGCCAGCGGCCTCAAGGGTAACCAGTTCATCCGAGTCAATGCCGCCTTCTGGTCCAACTACTATTGCCACAGTCCCAGAGAGCGGCAGCTTTGACTTGAACGCGGTTGACGCGGTTGGATCCAGCACCAGGAATTGATCAAATTTGGGGACCAAAAGGGCCAGTTCGGAAGTTGATACAGGATTCTCAACCTTTGGAGTCCAAACTCTTAGCGACTGCTTGGCAGCCTCGGTAACAATCGTTTGCCAGCGCGTAACCCCCTTGGCAATCTTGGGGCCTTCCCACTTAGAGACGCATCGATTGGCTTGCCACGGAACAACTGAGGTGGCGCCGAGTTCAGTAGCGGCCTGAATGGCAAGTTCGTCGCGGTCACCCTTAGCGAGAGCCTGAACCAGCGTGACGCCAAGTTCTGGGCGCTTTTCGAATACAACATTCTCAACTATGAGTTGCAGAGCAGATCCTTCATTGGCCAGCACACTCGCCAAGATCCTCACCCCGACGCCATCAGTCAATTGAAGTTTCTCTCCAACTCGCAGGCGTTTCACCGTGGCAGCGTGCTTACCCTCTTCACCGGCAAGACGATACTCGTCGCCAGCCTTGAGGCCAGCTGCAGTAGGAGAAAAGAAGAGCGGAAGAACCATTAGCGACGGCGTCCGAAGTGACCGTGTGTGTTTTTCTTTAGAGCTGGCGCCTCGTTCTTGCGTAATTTCGCCAACTGACGAAGAAGTTCCTTTTGCTTCCCATCAAGTTTTTCTGGAGTGAGTACTTCAAAAGTAACTTTCAAGTCTCCGCGACCTTGGACTCGCAACTTTTGCGAGCCCTTACCCTTGATGGTCACTTGATCTCCGGTTTGCGTGCCTGGTGCGATCTCTACATCTAAGGGGCCGTCGAAAGTTTCAATTTTGGTCTGGCAACCGAGTGCGGCCTCCTGCATCGGCACCATAACCATGCAGGTTAGGTCATCGCCATCGCGGCCGAAGATGTCGTCTGGGCGAACATGAATGTCAAGGAAGATGTCGCCGCTCGGACCTCCGGCAAAACCAACTTCACCTTGCCCAGACAACTGAAGGCGCAATCCGTCTTCAACGCCGCCGGGAATGTTCAAATCCAAAGTGCGGCTGGCCCTGGTTCTGCCCTGTCCGCGACAACCGACGCAAGGGTTTTCGACAACCTGGCCAAAACCACGACAGGTTGGGCAGGCCTGAGATGTCATGACGTTACCCAGAAGGCTTCGAACCTGCCGAGAAATCTGCCCTAGCCCACCACAAACATCACAGGTTCTGAGGTCTGTGCCTGGCTGGCAGCAGCTGCCCTGACAGGTCTCACAGAGAACCGCGGTTTCGATATCGATTGACTTGGAAACTCCGAATACCGCGTCTTGAAGGGAAAGGTCTATTCTGAGCAGAGCATCTTCGCCGCGCTGTGCGCGAGATCTTGGTCCGCGCTGACCACCTCCGCCAAAGAAACTGTCGAAGATGTCTCCGAACCCAAAGCCGCCAGAGCCACCAAATGGGTTCTGACCGCCCATGTCATAGTTTCGGCGAGCATCAACATCAATCAGAACTTCGTAAGCGTGAGTGACCAACTTGAATCGCTCTTGAGCTTCGGGCTCCGGGTTTACATCGGGGTGGAGTTCGCGAGCGAGCTTTCGATAGGCCTTCTTGATCTGATCCTCGCTGGCGTCTCGGGAAAGCCCGAGCACCTCATAGTGGTCTGCCATTAGGTTCCTATGCTCTTGGATAGATGCTTCGCGATAGCTCGAACCGCAGAAATGTTTGTGGAGTAATCCATCCTGGTTGGGCCAAGTAGACCTACCTTGGCAATAGTTTCGGAGTCATTGCCATAACCGGAAACCATGACACTGGTTCTACTAAGCCCCTCAACGCTGTTTTCGGAACCAATCAACAAGCTCACGGAGTCCTGTTCGGTTTCCATCTCGGAAATTAAGCGCAGAAGAACGACCTGCTGCTCAATGGCATCTAATAGAGAAGTGATGTTTCCCCCGAAGTCACCCTCGGAACGTGCCAGATTGGCAGTTCCTGAGAGCACGAGTTTGTCCTGACGATTGGCATCAACTTGTTCGTTGAGTACGCCAACAATCGCTGTCACCAAAACTCTTTGCTCTGGAGCAAAAGCACCTGAGAAATCCTTGGTGAGCGAAGAAACTTCGGACAGCGCAGCACCGGCAAGCAGTTCATTCAACTTCCCTCGAAGCATTGATACCGAATCGCTTGCAATCATAAATCCGGCCTCGACGACGTGCTGCTGGATTCTCCCGTTGTCGGAGACCAACATCACCATTAGACGAGTGTCGGCGATGGGAACGAGTTCCACGCTGCGAACCCTCGCTTTGCCAAGAGTTGGGTATTGAACCATGGCAACCTGATTTGTGAGTTGAGAAAGCATCCGCACGCTTCGACTAAGGAATTCGTCAAGGTCTGCGCTCGACTCCAGAAGTGTTTCCATAGCTGTTCGTTCGGCAACTGAAAGTTGTTTGATTTCATTCAAACGATCCACAAAAAGTCGGTATCCGCTATCGGTCGGGACTCTTCCAGCAGAGGTGTGTGGAGCGTGAATCAAACCCTCCTCTTCCAGCAACGCCATATCGTTTCGAATGGTCGCCGAGGATACGCCGAACCCGTGACGCTCTAGAAGTGATTTCGAACCGACCGGCTCTTTGGTGCTCACGTAGTCTTCTACGATGGCTCGGAGTACGTTAAAACTTCGTTCAGAAATCAACTCACACCTCCGGTTAGCACTCTGGGCTTCTGAGTGCCAATATTACCTTTTGTAGCCCTAGAGACCAAGTAACTTGCGGAGTACGAAATCGGCGAGAAGCCTACCTCGAAGGGTCAAGACCGCCATGCCGGCGATAGCCGAAGTGCCATCGATAAGCTCGCTCGCGACCAACTCGGAAATCGCTTTGGCATGTTGCGAATTCAACTTACGAACTACAGCCAAGTCGAGACCTTGACGAAGCCTGAGTTCCAACATGGCGCGCTCTTCGAGAGCGGAAGTATCAGAAAGTACTTCAGAGTCCGTTGAAGGAATCGAGCCCTCGCCCAAAAGTTTCGCGTACGTTGTGGGGTGCTTAACGTTGGACCAACGACGACCCTGCAGATGGCTGTGCGCACCAGGCCCAAAACCCCACCAGTCTTGACCGCGCCAATAAGCAACGTTGTGTTTGGATTCGGCGCTCTCGGTTTTGGACCAGTTACTAAGTTCATACCAAGAGAAGCCAGCTTCAGTCAGGCGACCATCTAGCCATTCGTACTTGTCGGCCTGCAGATCTTCGTCTGGCTCAGGCTTCTCACCCGACGCGATTTGCCTAGCGAGCTTGGTGGCTGGCTCAACAATTAGCGCGTAGGCCGAGATGTGGTCAGAACCCATGGCAAGTGCGGTTTCAACCGAAAACTGCCACTGCTCCATGGTTTCGCCAGGGCTTCCGTAAATCAAATCAACGGAAGTTTGAAGACCAAGTTCCTTTGCAATTTGAACGTTCTTCGCAACTCCGGCTGGGTTGTGAGTGCGCTCCAGAGTCTCCAAAACTTCCGGCACAGCGGACTGCATACCAAACGAAACTCGGTTAAAGCCTCCGTCCCGCAGCTTTTTCAGGTATTCGTAATCGACGGAATCAGGATTGGCTTCGGTGGTAATTTCAGCCGCCGAGTCAAGTGAAAATGAATCACGCAGAGCCTGAAGTGCTGCAACAAGCTCTTCGACTGGAATTAGGGTTGGGGTTCCTCCACCAAAAAAGACCGTCTTCAGTTCCCTTTGGCCAACTTCGGCCTTGGCCATTTGGATTTCGGTGCGAAGGTGATCCAGAAACGAGGTTTGCGGATAGCCGTTTAGTTCTGTGGCTGTGTACGTATTGAAATCACAGTAACCACAGCGAACCTTACAAAAAGGGACGTGAACGTAGGCGTGAAAGGTAGGCATTATTTGCCCTTCTTCTCTCCCTTTTTCTCTTCCCCAGAAGAAAGTGCCGCGATGAAAGCCTCTTGCGGGACCTCAACACGACCAACCATCTTCATGCGCTTCTTACCCTCTTTTTGCTTCTCCAAAAGCTTTCGCTTACGAGAGATGTCGCCACCGTAACACTTTGCCAAAACGTCTTTACGCATCGCACGAATCGACTCACGGGCAATGATTCGAGCACCCACAGCCGCCTGAATTGGCACCTCAAACTGTTGGCGAGGAATTAGCTCGCGAAGCTTTCCGGTCATCATGACGCCGTAGGCGTAAGCCTTGTCGCGGTGAACGATTGCGCTGAATGCGTCTACCTGATCACCTTGAAGGAGTATGTCAACCTTGACGAGGTCCCCCTCAGCCAGACCAACTTCTTCGTAATCCAGTGATCCATAGCCTTGAGTCTTGCTCTTGAGCTGGTCAAAGAAGTCGAAAACGATTTCCGCGAGCGGAAGCGTGTAACGCAGCTGGACTCGGTCTTCACCCAGATACTGCATGTCAATCATCGAACCACGACGACCCTGGCAAAGCTCCATGATTACGCCAACATAGTCCTTTGGAGCAAGGATCGTTGCCCTAACCATAGGCTCGAGAACCTTCTTGACCTTGCCGGTTGGGAACTCCGACGGGTTGGTGACAGTAATGTCCCTTCCGTCGTCCATTGTGACTTCATAAATTACGGAAGGAGCAGTAGCGATTAGGTCTAAACCAAATTCTCGCTCCAAACGTTCGGTGACAATCTCTAGGTGCAAAAGACCCAAGAATCCGCAACGGAATCCAAAGCCTAGAGCAACCGAAGTTTCTGGTTCGTAAACCAAGGCCGCATCGGAAAGCTTTAGCTTGTCCAGGGCCTCACGGAGGTTCGGGTAGTCCGAACCATCGATTGGATAGATTCCCGAGAAGACCATTGGAAGCGGCTCTTTGTAGCCCTTCAAAGCTTCCGTTGCTGGCTTAGCGACCGTGGTGACGGTGTCTCCAACTTTGGACTGGCGTACGTCCTTCACGCCAGTGATCAGGTAACCCACTTCGCCAACCCCAAGACCCTTGGTGGCTTCTGGTTCAGGCGATGAAACTCCAATTTCGAGCGCTTCGTGAACCGCGCGCGTTGACATCATCTGAATGCGTTCGCGTGGAGCCAGATGGCCGTCAATCATTCGAACGTAGGTCACAACCCCTCGGTAAGAGTCGTAAACGGAGTCAAAAATCATTGCGCGAGCTGGAGCGTTCGGGTCTCCAACTGGATTGGGGACCCTGGCCACGATTTTGTCGAGCAAAGCGTCTACGCCAACTCCGGTCTTACCCGAAACTCTTAGGCAATCTTCTGGGTTACCGCCGATGAGGTTGGCCAACTCTTCCGCATATTTCTCTGGCTGGGCCGCCGGAAGGTCTATCTTGTTCAAGACCGGAATGATCTCTAGGTCGTTCTCCATTGCTAGGTAAAGGTTTGCAAGGGTTTGGGCTTCAATGCCTTGAGCGGCATCGACCAGCAAAACTGCGCCCTCACAAGCAGCCAGCGAGCGAGAAACCTCATAGGTGAAGTCAACGTGACCCGGAGTGTCAATCATGTTTAGCGCGTAGGTTTGGTTTTCAAATTCCCAAGGCATGCGAACGGCCTGTGACTTGATGGTAATTCCGCGCTCGCGCTCGATGTCCATTCGGTCAAGATATTGCGCTCGCATCGATCGGTCGTCGACAACACCGGTGAGTTGAAGCATGCGGTCAGCCAGGGTCGACTTTCCGTGGTCAATGTGAGCGATGATGCAAAAGTTGCGAATGAAATCGGGATTGGTTTTTGCCGGCTCCAGCCTGGTTTTAGCGCGTGGCGACAAAATCTACCTCTTGATGATCAATTGAGTGTGCGAATGCAACCTCTACATTCTCGCACAAATGGTTGCTCGCTAGCCCTAACCCCTGTTAGGCTTGTTCCTTGTTACGGATGAGTGTCTCCATCCGAAGCGAAAACCCAAATCAAACTTTTCGAAAGTGAAAAATGGCAAATATTAAGTCGCAGATCAAGCGTATTGGCACGAATGCCAAGGCAACTGAGCGTAACAAGGCCGTGAAGAGCG
>JBIKJD010000030.1:0-10538 GCA_044361205.1 Rhodoluna sp. | reverse complement strand
GCTTCAACAACGTTGGTCTTTCCTTGCCCATTGGGGCCAACCAGTAAATTCACACCCAGTTTTGGTTCAAGTTCAGTGTTTAAATGGTTCCGAAAATGCGAAAGAGTGAGGTGTTTTATAAACATCCCTCACCCCTCGCAATCAAAAATTCGTTATTCAGCCTTTTTTACCGCGTGGCCACCGAATTGGTTTCTCAACGCAGCTACTGCCTTCATTGCGGGCGAATCATCCTGGCGACTAGCAAATCTTGTAAAGAGTGATGCCGTGATTACCGGCATTGGAACCGCGTTGGCGATTCCTTCTTCAACTGTCCAGCGACCTTCGCCCGAGTCTTCCACGTAACCGCGAATATTAGATAGGTGCGGGTCATCCTCTAGGGCTAGGACCAGAAGATCAAGTAGCCACGAACGAACTACGGTTCCTCTCTGCCAAGCGGCAAAGGTACCGTGAACATCCTTGATGATGTCTTTCTTTTCCAAAAGCTCGTAACCCTCGGCGAAGGCCTGCATCATTCCATACTCGATACCATTGTGAACCATCTTTGCGTAGTGACCTGCGCCGACGTCTCCAACGTGGACGAATCCTTCTTCTCGCTTACCCTCAGGGCGAAGCGCGTCGAAGATTGGCATTGCGCGCTCCACTAGGGCCGCATCGCCACCAACCATTAAGCCGTATCCGTTTTCTAGACCCCAAACTCCTCCAGAAACACCACAGTCAATATATCCAATTCCCTTTTCGGCTACCTGAGCCGCGTGGCGAGCGTCATCGGAAAATCTAGAGTTTCCTCCCTCAATGATTAGGTCGCCTGGATCTAGGTACTGCTCCAATTCGTTGATAACGTCATCGGTCGGTTTACCGTGCGGAACCATAACCCAAACTGTTCTAGGTGCTTCTAGAGAAGAGACAAGGGATTTGATCGACTCGACATCAGGATTGCTCTCCGCTGACCTCGCGTAACCCACAACTTCGATACCGTTATTACGCAAACGCTGGCGCATGTTTCCGCCCATTTTTCCCAGGCCAATCAGACCAATCTTCATTTGGTTATCCTTCTGTTTCTTTCTAGAGGCGGTGTGGTTGAAGAACGTAACGGAAGTTGTCGGATTCCTTATCGTCCTTGGCATTGTGGCTTGAAATCAAAACAGGGCTAGGTTTGTTTGGGTTGCCGTTATTCATGAAAGAAATCTTTGTAAATTCGGTGCTCACACCGGCAAGACCATCAATTACGTATCTAGGCCTTAGCTTTATAGTCTTCGGCTCACCTGTGAGTTCAATGTCGATGGCCTCTGATGCCTGTGCTACTTCATTCTCGGAAGCCTCTAAAACTAATTTGCCGTTTTGGAAATCGCAAACCATGGCAACATCGTTTTCAAGAACTAGACCAACTCGGCGGGTCGAGTCGATTAGATCTTGGGTGTTCACAATGGCGAATTCCGGCGTTGCTTCCTTTGGAAGGTGTTCTTTGACGTCCGGGTAGCGACCCTTTATCAGTAGGGAAGTGATGGTGCGGCTATTTGCCTTGAACGCAATTAGGCCCTTCGCTTCGTCGTTATTTATCGATAGCGTGAGCTCACCCTGGTGACCGAAGGTCTTGGCAACTTCATTGAGGGTCCTCAGTGGCACAACAGACATGTAGCCGACCAAGTCGTTCTTTCCAGACCAAGGAACTTCTTTTACTGCCATGCGGTTGCGGTCGGTACCCAACATTGAAATATTCTTCTCTTCAACCTCGAAGAGGATTCCATTGAGCGTCATTACGTGATCGTTTTTTGCCACTGCAGGGTTTAGCTGGTGGACTGCCTTTGAGAATTCTTCGCCGGATACAGTGATGCTGGTTGCGGGGATGTCTGGAAGGTTTGGGTATTCTTCGACCGGCATTGTTAGGAGTGCGAATTTAGAGGCTCCACATGAAACCTGAACCTTGTTTCCTTCCAAAGAAACCTCGATCGGAGCATTTGGAAGTTTTGAAGTGATTTCTGAGAGTAACCGACCCGAAACTAGGACTCGGCCTGGCTGCTCGACTTTTGCAACAATCTCTACCTGAGCTGAAACCTCGTAATCGAAAACCGAGAGTCTCAATGCATTGGCATCGGCTTCGATCAGGATTCCATTAAGAATTGGCATTGGAATTCGCTGAGGCAAAACTCTAACCACAAAAGAGACAGCTTCGTTGAAAGCGTCGCGGTTGACTTGAAACTTCAAAACATTGCCCGTTCTCTAAGGAAAGTACTACGAATGCCAATTCTGCCACAAATAGTTTCTAGGTCGTTTACCCCGATTATTTGTTATTTAGATCAATTTAATTTCTTTATTTAATAATCTTCTTAACGCCTGTGGAAAATGTGGATAAGTACCTACTACTCAAATAAATACAAGGAACTACAACGTTGAAAGTTGTTAACAGAACTGTGGACAAAGCTGTGGATAACTATGTGGCCTGTGGAAACAATATTTTCAACTAACAGTCAACTTAGTTTTGTTCATATGTTTTATGGAGAAGTTAGACACTTATACACAAGTTATCCACAGATATTTATTTAAATTATTTGTGTTTTGCCTTGATTGTGTCCGTCAAATCAGCGACAACGTTGTAGATACTCCGGCGTTCGCTCATCATTTCAGCAATCTTCTTAGCTGCATACATGACAGTGGTGTGGTCCCTATTACCAAAAAGCTGGCCGATCTTTGGTAGTGAAAGGTTGGTTTGTTCACGGCAAATGTACATAGCCACCTGCCTGGCAATAGCTATCTGAGAGACTCGCGAATTACCGGATAGTTCATCCACGGTTATACCGTAGTAAGCGGCTACAGCGTTCATGATTTCTATCGGGGTGATCATTGTTTCTGATTCGACTGGTGAACGGTCCTTTAGAACCGTCTTCACCAGGTTCATGTCGATTGGAATTCGGCTCAGATTGGCGAATGCAGTAATTCGAATCAGCGTTCCTTCAAGTTCGCGAACGTTACTCGAGACGCGTTCAGCGATGTATTCAAAGATTTCATCTTCTACGCGAACCTTATCCAGCTCGGCTTTTTTGCGGAGAATAGCAATGCGTGTTTCCAGTGCAGGAGCGGAAACCTGAAGCATTAGCCCCATCTCAAAGCGAGATCTCATTCGGTCTTCAAAGCCGGTTAGTTGATTTGGCGAAACGTCGCTCGAAATAACCACCTGTTTGTTATTGCGATAAAGATTTTCAAAGGTGTGGAAGAACGTCTCTTGAGTTTGATCTTTTCCTTGTAGGAATTGAATGTCATCGATAAGAAGAATGTCTACTTGGCGGTATTCGTCCTGGAATTCGTGGGCCCTGTTGTTCGCAATCGCATTGATGTAGTGATTTGTGAATTCTTCGCTCGAGACGTATCGAACCTTGTAGGTCGGGTAAAGAGCCAAGGCTTCATTACCGATGGCATGCAATAGGTGTGTTTTACCAAGCCCACTGTTTCCGTGGATAAAAAGTGGGTTATAGCCCTGGGCCGGAGCATTGGCGACTGCCCAGGCAGCCGCTCGAGCAAAGGAATTGGACTCACCAAGGACGAATGTTTCGAATGTGTACTTAGGGTTTAGCTTGGTCTCGAACCCGTTTACCACCGGTGTGTAGCTCTGGCGATCCGCGGTTCTGGATTCTGAAACCGGGTCTGTCGCTGTCGCCTCTACGAAGTTTGGTTCGATGTCGGGGTTTGTGGTGACCCTGAATTGATACGACGTGCCGTCGTCGGAATTCAGAAGCAGAGACTCTTCTATGTAACTTCTTACACGCTGGTCGAGCATCGATCTGGCCAGATCGTTTGGCACCTCTAGATAAAGAGTTTCACCAATAATTCCCTTGGCCTCAGCCAATTCCAGAAAACCCATCATCGGTGGAGTAATTCTTGGATCATTCTTGAGAGTTTCGAGTGTCGCCTGCCAAATTGAAGCTGTCTTCAATGAATCGTCCATGCGCACTCCTTTCAACTACTCTTTTAGGTTATCCACAACCTTTTAACATGTGGATAACTTGTGGATAACTAACATAAATCTTAAATACTTATCCACAGGCTGTAAACCAACAGAGTAATTCTGGTAAAGAAGTCCAATGAAAAGCAAATCGAATCGGCGTGTCATCGACTTATTTTTTTGTGATGGTGTATTTGCATAATTTATTGATCAAATATCGTTTCTAACTTGACCAAACACCTGTTCAACCCTTAGGTTTAAAAGGTTGCTCGTCATCAAGTCTGGTCGAGCCCCAAAACACCAGCCGGGATTCCGGCACTAACCGCAGGCTTGAACCACAGATTTTGGAGTGATCACCAATGTCAAAGCGTACATTTCAGCCGAACAACCGTCGTCGCGCAAAGACTCACGGATTCCGCCTACGCATGAAGACTCGTGCCGGCCGTGCCATCTTGGCAGCGCGTCGTCGCAAGGGTCGCGTAGAGCTATCGGCCTAACCTAAACCTCGGTGCTCGCCAGAGTAAACCGAATTCGCTCGGGTGCGGACCTTCGCACCACGATGAGTTCAGGAAAACGCATCACAGGCCAGGCAACCGTCATCTACCTAAAGCGGGATGAGTCTCTGGCTCAGTCCCGTTTCGGTTTTATTGTCAGTAAATCCGTCGGAGGAGCAGTCACCAGAAATAGAGTCAAGCGCCGATTGAGATCGATTGCTAGGGACATACTCGCATCCCGTCCTTCTGGATTCGATTTGGTTGTTAGAGCTCTACCATTTGCGGCTGATGCGGATTGGAATAGACTTCAACAAGAAGTTATGGACAGCGTGAAGACGGTGTTCAGCGAATGAAAATGGCTGCACGCATAGTCAGGTTTGTTTGGTTACTTCCGAGGAATTTCTTTGTTGCTTTGCTGCTGGGTTACCGAAAGGTGATCTCGCCGCTATACGGAGACGTTTGTCGGTTCTATCCAACTTGCTCTGCCTACGGGCTTGGTCAGGTTCAGCAAAGAGGTGTGTTGCTGGGTTCGGCTGCAACGCTTTGGCGAATCCTACGCTGCAACCCGTGGTCATCAGGTGGAGTGGATTCTGTGAAGCCTGGAGCCACCTACTTCAAAGTTTTGCCGAACGGTTTTGTAGTACCTAAGTAGAAAGAACACAAATGGATTTACTTTGGCCTATCAAGTGGGTTGTTGAACTGCTCCTTGTGGCATTCCACAACTCATTCACTTTCCTAGGTATGCGAACCGACGACGGATTTACCTGGGTCCTTTCAATCGTTGGAATGGTGTTGGTTGTTCGAGCTGCGCTAATCCCACTTTTCGTGAAGCAGATCAAGAGCCAGCGCAACATGGTTCTGGCGCAGCCCGAAATCGCAGCCCTTCAGAAGAAGTACAAGGGAAAGACTGACCAGGAGTCGCGTCAGAAGATGGCTGCAGAACAAATGGAAATCTACAAGCGAACCGGCTCAAACCCGATGAGCTCCTGTCTTCCGCTACTGCTTCAAATGCCGATTTTTACCAGCCTGTTTTTCGTTCTGAGCGACGCTCAGCAACAGAAGAACGGTGTGGCTTTCATGGTGGGCGATCTGCCTCAATCCTTCGCACAGGCGGAGTTCTTCGGTGCTCGTCTAGCTGACACGTTTATCACCACCGAAAACATCGAGGTGCGAATTCTCGCCGCAGTGATGATCGTGGTCATGACCGCCACGCAGTTCATCACCCAAAAACAAATCATTGCGAAGAACCAAAACCCCGCGAGCGTTCAAAACACCCAGTACATGCAAACCCAGAAGATCATGCTATGGATTTTCCCAATCATCTTTGCTATCTCCGGTATCAGCTTCCCACTCGGCGTTATGTTCTATTGGCTGACTTCCAACTTTTGGACCATGGGCCAGCAGTTCGTAGTTATTCGCAGCATGCCAACAGAAGGCTCTAAGGCTTGGCACGATCGCCAGGCCCGTCTGGCAGCAAAGGGTAAACTTCCCGCTGCCCCTGAGACTCCCGAAGAAGAGACCCCGCGCCAACGCACCCAACCGGTTCGCAAGCGCGGTAAGAAGCGTAAGTAAATAGGAGAAGTACAAGTGTCAGATAAAGACGAAACCCAGGTTGAGCCTACCGAGCTAGAGCAGAACTCTGAGGTGCCCGAGCAATCAGTTAAGGCACTCGAAGAAGAAGGCGACATCGCGGCCGATTACCTAGAAGAGTTGCTGGATATTTTCGATCTAGATGGAGACATCGACATCGACGTTCGTCAGGGGCGCGCCTACCTGGAGATTTCCTCTGAAGTGGGCGGCAACTTGCGATTGATTTCAGAGCCAGACACCGTAGAGGCTCTCCAGGAGTTGACTCGCTTGGCTGTTCAAGTAAAGACCACCAGTTTTAGCCGCCTGATTCTAGATGTTGGCGGATCTCGTCAGAAGAGAATCGACGAACTCACTCGTGTTGTCAACAAGGTAATCGAGAAAGTTCAGTCTTCGGGGGAGGCGGTACCAATGAAGCCAATGTCATCCTACGAACGTAAACTCGCACACGACATCATTGCCGCTGCAGGTCTTACCTCTGAGTCAGAGGGCGAAGGTAGAGATCGTCACATCGTGGTGAAGACCGCCTAGTTTTGGTAATCGGAGGGGTCGGGCCATGGTCCGGCCTTTTCTTTTTGAAATGTTTCACGTGAAACATAAAGGATTTATTTGTAATGACTGATGAAGAATTTGCTGTTGAGGTCGAGCCACCAGCGGCTGCCCTCATTTTCGGTGACCGGATTGGGTTGGCTAGAGGATACGCTCGGGCTTTGGTTCGGGACGGGGACGTTCTCGGATTGCTTGGGCCTCGAGAAATGCCGCGCCTTTGGTCTCGCCACATTCTCAACTCGGCGGTTGTAGCCGAATTGGTCACCCCAGGTCAATCAATTGGTGACATTGGTTCTGGAGCTGGATTACCAGGCATCCCTATGGCTATCGCACTGCCCGAAAACAATTTCACTTTGATCGAACCCATGGAACGCCGTTCTGATTGGCTAAATGATCTCGTCGCCGAGTTAGGGCTCACCAACGTCACCGTTCTGCGAGCTCGGGCAGAAGAAGTGGGAGAGGTCTTCGACGTCACCACTGCCAGAGCAGTTTCCGCGCTTCCAAAACTTCTACGCATGTGCGTCCCTTTGACTCGTCACGGAGGAGAGGTCCTGGCTCTAAAGGGCTCCAAGGCGGCGGATGAGATCGAAGAATCGAAGAAACTTCAGAAGAAACTGGGCATTAAGAGCTTCGAAATGGTTCACACCGGTGTCAAATTTCTACCTGAGCCCACTTTGGTAGTTCGAACTAAGTTAGTCTGACTTGGGGGAAGTTTTGGAGAACAGCATGTCTAAATCGGAGTTGGCGGAGGCCACAGCGGTTACTAAACCATCGGTAACACCTGGTTTGGGTTACCCAGCAAACCGCATCGAGGAAAGCCCAGAGCCCACCGGCTGGCAGCACACCGTTGAGAACGGTGAATTTGCCAATGTTTCACGTGAAACAATGGACTAAAGATGACTGAAACCAACGACACACCACTCGCTCAAGAATTGAGCCAGAGCCTGCTTCGTCTGGCTGAGATTGACCAAGCGACTATTTCTAAACCCCAGAACACCAGAGTCTTTACCGTTTCTAACCAAAAAGGTGGCGTGGGAAAGACCACGACTACCGTCAACATAGCCGCCGCTCTCGCGAGCAAGGGAATGCGCGTCCTAGTCTTAGACCTAGACCCTCAAGGCAACGCTTCCACGGCACTTAACATCCCTCACCACGCTGAGATCAAAAGCCTCTATGAAGTCTTACTAGGAGAGGCCGAACTAGAAGACGTAATCCAGATTTCTTCGGAGCTCCCCGGTCTTTACTGCGTTCCGGCAACTATTCACCTAACCGGGGTTGAGATGGAAATAGCATCGGCGGTTGCTCGTGAGCAACGCTTAAAGACCGCAATCGAGCGCTACCTAGAAACCACGATGACGCCGCCAGATTACATCTTTATCGACTGTCCACCGAGCCTTGGCCTACTAACAATTAATGCCTGGACCGCCGCTCGTGAAATTTTGGTTCCAGTGCAGTGTGAATACTACGCACTGGAAGGAACCGATCAGCTACTCAAGTACATCGACCTGGTTCGAAAGCAACTGAATCCAAAGTTGGAACTCTCGACAGTATTGCTAACAATGTATGACGGAAGAACCAGGCTTGCTGAAGACGTGGTTAATTTCGTGAGAGCCAAGTTCCCGAACGTGACCCTAAACTCGGTGATTCCCCGTGCCGTTAGAGTTTCCGAAGCACCTAGCTTCAACAGAACAGTAATCACTCACGACAAACGCTCTCCAGGTGCAATCGCTTACCTTGAGGCGGCAATCGAGATCGCACAAAGAGGAGAACAACTTGGCAGATAAGCGTATTGGTCTTGGCAGGGGCATCGGCGCACTCATCCCAACTTCTGACAATGCAAATGAGGCGCCAATCGATGTTTTCTTCCCCGCGGGAGGAAGTCAGGGTGAAAACCTAGTCGCGGTTCCCGGAGCTCGATTTGGACACCTAGATGTGTCGGCTATTCGCCCGAACGCCAAGCAGCCGAGAAGTGTTTTCGAACCAGAAGCATTCGCTGAACTAGTTCACTCAATCAAGGAGTTGGGTGTTCTCCAACCAATTGTGGTCAGATCGATTCCCGGTGAATCAGGCAAGTATGAGCTCATCATGGGCGAGCGTCGTCTGCGCGCATCCAAAGAGGCAGGCCTAAAGAAGATTCCTGCGGTTATTCGCGAAACCGCCGACGAGAACATGCTGCGTGATGCACTTCTCGAGAACCTTCACCGTAGTGACCTCAACCCACTTGAAGAGGCCAGCGCCTACCAGCAGCTACTTGAGGACTTCGGAATCACCCAGGAGGAGCTGGCCACCAGAATCGGGCGCTCTCGCCCAAAGATCACCAACTCGATTCGATTATTGAAACTACCCGCTGATGTTCAGCGAAAGGTGGCGGCGGGTGTCCTGAGTGCTGGCCACGCACGAGCTCTGCTTGCCGTTGAAGATTCCGGCCGACAACTGGTGCTCGCCAACAAGGTAGTCAGCGAGGGGTTATCGGTTCGCAGCCTCGAGGAAATCGTTGCCATTGCCAAGACTCCGTCCAAGGGTAAAGGCAGAGTTCGTGCCGGTGGTCGTCAAGACATGCTGGCCGGTTTAGCGGATCAGGTCGGGGATCACCTCAGCACCAAAGTCAAGATCTCTATCGGCAAAGGCAAAGGCACCATCGTCATCGACTTCGGCAGTATCGACGATCTAAAGCGAATCGTCAGCGAAATCGGAGTAGATGCTAAATACTAGACTCAAAGTCTAATTTAGCCACGTCCTCTGATGGCCGCCTCGGCCAATGAGTAGTAAACCTCTCCAAGAGAGTGACCGTCAGCCAAAATTGATTGCGGAAGCAACGAGGTTTCGGTTAGACCGGGCAGCACATTTGCCTCTAGGAACCAAGGGCTGCCCTTTTTGTCGACAATCAGGTCGATTCGGGATAGGTGTCGAAGCCCCAAGGTTTCGTGAGCCGCCACAGCAACCTTGGCCGCTCGCTCAGCCACACCTTTACTGAGCCTGGCTGGAACAAAGTAGTTTGTCTCGCCTGGTGTATAGCGCTCCGAGAAACCGAACTGGCCGCTCGCCGGAACAATTTCAACCGCGGGCAGGGCGATTGGGCCAGCGCCAAGATCGATAACACTGATTGCCAACTCAATTCCCTCAACGAATTTTTCGATAATAGCCACATCGCAGTAGACATAAGCGTCGATCATGGCTCGAGAAAGCTCCGATTGTTTCCGAACAATGGTGACGCCCTGCGCCGAACCAGATCTAGCTGGCTTAACCACGACGGGAAATGCTAGGGCAGAGGAAACGGCCGCTAAAACACCCTCGGCATCCAGTTCACGAAATGATTCTTTTGGCAGAGTGACGGAGTTTGGAGTTTGAATTCCAGTGTTTTGAACCAGAACCTTGGCAATCGACTTATCCCAGGCCAAGCGAGCAGAATTAGCGGTGGCGCCCACGAAAGGAACCCCGGTCAGAGCCAGAATGTCCCGAAGCGCACCGTCTTCTCCGGTTGCTCCGTGCAGACAGGGCCAAATGGCATCTGGTTTGTCTTTTTTGATGTTGGAGAGAAGTTCGGCATCTGGTTCGCGAATGATTACACTCGCTCCGCGCTCGGTCAGAGCGTCGGCTACCCGGCGGCCAGACTTGAGAGAGACTTCTCGTTCGTGCGAAATACCGCCGGCCAAAACCAAGATTCGAAGCTTTCCGTCCTGCTTAGCTTTGGGAATCATTTGTTGCCCCCTTTTGGTCCGAATGTATCAAGTAGCTCGGTCTGGCGATTAATCACCGTTGCCAAACGTTGGATTCCTAGCCTGATACGCTCTGGAGTCGGATACGAATAGCAGATTCGCAGTTGGCTATGACCGGTTCCATCGCCGTAGAAGGCCGTCCCAGGCGTGTAAGCAACCAATTCCTTGACGGCTAGGGGCAACATGGCTTTTGAATCGACACCCTCTGGGAGATTCACCCACAGATAGAACCCGCCATCGGGCTCAGTTGTTTGTAGG
>JBIKJD010000145.1:0-2785 GCA_044361205.1 Rhodoluna sp. | reverse complement strand
GCAGGAATTGGAAAGATGAACTACTACAAGTTCTTCTCGGCTAACTTAGTTGGTGCAGTGGTGTGGGGTGTTGGCCTAACCGTGACAGGTTACTTCGCTGCCAGTAATGAAGCGATCAAGAACGTTTCATATGCGATTGCCATTTTCTTCATTAGTGCCTCAGCAATTGCTGGCCTAAGGGTTTGGATCAAAAACCGCAAAGGTTAGTTTTCAACCGTGAATTCTGCTAGCTCAGTTGAGCGCTCGCGGGCATAGAACTCGACTTCCTGAGCGGCCCAGCGACCAAAGTTTTCTTCGGAACCTTCGCGCTCTAGCCATCTTTGGTAACGAACTTCGTCGGGGGCTTCAACCCAAACTTTTATGTGAGAGCCTTCCGCCGCTAAGCGAGCGAGCGAGCCGCATCCCTCAACAATGAGTGGAGTCTGCCCCTCGAACTCGCGCCACCGACCGCGCACACCCAGCGCCCAATCAAATTCCTGCCACGAGGCCTTTTTGCGATTCGCTACTGGTGAAATGATCATTCGCTGCAGGTAGTCGACTCCAGCCTGAAGGCCATCCCAGCCATCATAGAGATCGTCCATGTGAACGACTCGGGGAGCGCTCTCGCCAGCACGGAACAGCTCGTTTTGAAAGAGCGTGGCCAGGGTGCTCTTGCCAGAACCGGCACGGCCATCGATAAGAACGATTGGGGTCACAACACCTTCATCGACCAGTTCAAGAGTTCGATCTGCAATTGAGGAAGCGGCAGCCTCCAGGTTCGAAAAATTCACCATGGAACTAAATCTGGTAATCCTCAACGTGAACGTCTGGGTGCGAATCGAAACGATAGCCGCCACCGCGGATGGTTCGAATGATATCTTCGAAGCCAGCGATTTTCGAACGAAGACGACGAATGTGAACATCGATCGTTCGATCGTTTGGGGCACTGTCGGGGCCTTCGTTCCAAACTAGTTCGACCAGTTCACGACGGCTTATTGTTTCGCCTTGATTCTCAATTAGATAGGTGAGTAGCTCGAACTCTTTAGCGGTTAGGTCTGCGTTTTCACCGTTTACTAAAACTCGACGACGGGACAGATCAACCACAACACCGTCTTCGGTTTCAAGGGCTTCTGGCCTGGCCACTAACTGGTCGAGGGCTCTAGGGTCGTGAAGTGCGGTTCGAACAACATCGACATTTCGCCCGCCAGCGCCTTCCGGGGCTAGGGCTACCGCAGCATAGGTGTCGGCAGCCGAACCTGGAATTTTCTCGTTGAGAGTTTTGCGGAGGGCATTCACCAATTCGGTAAGAGTGGTGCCGGCCTCAATCGCTTGTTTTTCGTCGACTCCAACGTAAAGCGCAAAGCCACGAGCTTCACTTTTCACGGGTTCGTCGGTCACTTGAAATTCCTGTGAGTTAGTCGGCTAGACCGTAAAGCCGGTCGCCGGCATCGCCAAGCCCAGGCACGATGTAACCGAGTTCGTTCAGTTTTTCATCAAGTGCGCCAAGTACGATGCTCACGTTCTTATTGCCAACGTGGTCTTCAACCGCTTTGACGCCCTCTGGTGCTCCAAGTAGGCAGATGCAGATTACTTCGGTAGCACCCCGCTCGAACACGTAATCAATCGAGTCGATGAGGGTTCCGCCGGTAGCGAGCATCGGGTCAATGATGAAAACCTGTCGGCCAGAAAGATCTTCTGGCAGGCGGTTCGCATAAGTTTCTGGTAGCAGAGTGGTTTCGTCGCGTTTGATGCCCAAGAAACCAACGGTCGCGCTAGGAAGTAGTTTCACAATGCCTTCGAGCATTCCGAGACCTGCGCGCAAAATCGGAACGATAATTGGGCGAGGCTTCGAGAGCTTCACCCCCTTAGCCGAGGCAACCGGCGTTTCTACTGTGATTTCCTCGGTGCGAATCTCGCGGGTTGCCTCGTAAGCCAGCAGGGTGACCAACTCTTCAACCAACAGTCGGAACACTGGGCTAGGGGTGTTTTTGTCACGCAAAATGGTGAGCTTGTGGGTGATCAATGGGTGGTCGGCAATATGAACTCGCATGGGTCAAATCTATCGCTTTACACGTTTCCGTGACGTGTAAAAAAAGTGGCTAATTTTTTACATGAGTTAGATAATTGGTTCATGACCAAATGGAGTGCCGCTAAGCCAAATAATTCTTTGGCGCCGCTTCCACCAGTCAACTTTGACTTATCACTGGCACAAACTAAATTGCTAATCGAAGTCGTGGCCCTGTTGGCCAGGCTGGATGAAGCAGCCGAACTGCTGGCCAATCCGAGCGTCTTTAACAACGCACTACCGATGCTGGAAACAACTTCGTCAAGCCGGATTGAAAACATAATCACAACCCATGACGAAATGTTCGTTGCCGACGTTTCAAGCATTCAACCCATTTCTCCAGCTACACGCTTAGCCATGCGCAATCGAGCCGCACTGAGCCTGGGGTTCGAATCGATCACAAAAAGACCATTGACTTCAAGGTTATTGGCGGATGTTGCATCCGAATTGCTCGGCTATCAGGTAACTGCAAGACACCTCCCCGGAACCTTTATTGGCGAACCAGGAAGCCGCGTTTACACACCACCTGAGGGTCAGGAGCTTATTGAAAGGCTTTTGGATGAGTTGGTTTCCTTCATTGGTTCTAGCGAACTGCACCCCGTCTTAGTAATGATCTTTGCTCACTACCAGTTTGAGGCTATCCACCCCTACCCAGACGGCAATGGAAGAACTGGCCGTGTGCTGAACCACTTAGTGCTCAGCCAAGCGGGCTTGCTTCGTTCGCCAGTTTTGAACCTTTCG
>JBIKJD010000029.1:0-10580 GCA_044361205.1 Rhodoluna sp. | reverse complement strand
AAGCGCTCGGGCGTTCTCGAAATCGTGCGCAGTCACTTCAAACCGGAGTTCCTGAACCGCCTCGACGACATCGTGGTGTTCAGCGCACTCTCTAGAGAAGAACTCGGTGCAATAGTCGAAATCAACATCGATCGTCTGCTGAAGCGTTTGGAGAGCAAGCGAATTCAACTCGCCATCACCCCAGCCGCTAGGTCTTGGTTGGCCAGCGAAGGGTGGGACCCTATTTATGGAGCCAGGCCGTTGAGGCGTCTTATGCAGCAGCAGATTGACGACCAGTTAGCGAACTTAGTTCTTGCCGGTTCAATTCACGACGGCGAGGTCGTCAAAGTCGATTTGAATCCAGAAAAGAACGGGCTAACCCTCGAAACAGCAAAACTGTAACAAAACATTCGCCACGGCGAAAAATCCAAAAGTCTGGTTATAGAAATAACTAGACTTTTGGCTATGTCTAAAACAGAAGAACGTTCTTACGGTCAGGGCGCCCAGGGCGAGCCTGTCGTACCTAAAGCAACCAAAGTAACCTACGGCCAGCGGATTCGCTACGCCGTAGACAACTCCTTCGGCAAGAGTGGCGTATTCGCCCTCTACATGCTTCTGGCAATCGCTGTCGCGTCTGCCATCGTCGTCATAATCCGCTACGGACTCTACGCATTCCCGTTCCTTCTTCCAGAGGGCACCGCACCGCTTCCAACCCCAACGTTTGAAACTTTCTGGGGTTCTTTTACTTCCGTCCTCGGCAAGGGTGGCGAAGGCACTTGGGCTGACCGAATCGTCGGTGTTCTTTACTGGTTTATTGCCATCATCTCCGGCGGTACCGTAACCGGTTTCATCGTTGGTTTGATCAACGCGGCACTGGCCGAGATCAAGAAGGGTCGCTCGCCGATCATCGCCCGTAACCACACCCTGATTCTTGGTTGGTCAAACCGCATCTACCCAATCCTGAAGGAGATTGAGGAAGCCGGTCGCAACCAGCGCAAGAAGCCAACCGTTGTGATCTTCGCAAACAAGTCTCGCGAACAGATGGAACAGCTAATCAAGAACAACGCTGGCGCCCTGAAGCGCCTAGACGTTGTTACCCGCACCGGAGACCTGAACTCTCTTGCGGAACTAAAGCGCACCCAGCTTGGGCACTCGAAGTCGGTAATCATCCTCGACGACATCGCTTCAAGCGACGCGGCAGTTGTTAACACCGTGTTCGCGGTCAAGGCTCTAAACGCTAACCCGAACCTAAAGCTCATCGCCGAAATCGAAGACAAGACCGTAGCCCACTCACTTTCTGTAGCGACCAAGGGTCAGGTAATTCCAATTCGATCGCACGACATCATCGCTCGTGTAACCGCGCAGGCTTCACGCCAGCCTGGCCTAGCAGCCGTAATTCTTGACCTGCTCGACTTCGGCGGCGACGAGATTTACTTCCAGCAGGTTCCCGCCCTTGCTGGCAAAACCTACAAGGAAGCTCTAGTTTCGTTCAACGACGCAAGCGTTATCGGTCTTCAGCACGCTGACGGCACGGTTTCCATCAACCCAGCCGGAACCACAAAGCTAAAGGCCGACGACAAGATCATCGCGGTTGCCCAAGACGACGACAAGGTTGTCTACACCGGCCCAACTGACCTAGTTGCCAAGTCGAAGCCAGTTGCCAAGAAGGTCCCAGCGCGTAAGCCAGAGCACCTATTGGTTATCGGCTGGTCTGCAATGGGTCGCACCGTCCTGAGCGAACTCGCCCCATTCATGGTCAAGGGTTCCACCGTTCACATCATCGCGAAGAAAGACTACGTAAAGAAGTCTGAAACCGAAGATCTGAACTTCGGAGCTGTGAAGACAACCTTCGCCTACACCTCTGGTGACATCGACGACATGACGATTGCGGCCAGCGCCAAACACTACGACCAGGTTCTAGTGCTCGGTTACCGCAAGGGTGTTACTGTCGCCGATGCCGACGCCCTCACCATGCTCACCATGCTTCAGTTGAACGAGCTCTTCGAGCAAGAGGGTAACGGCGTTGAGCCAACCCGCTTGGTCGCTGAAATCCTTGACTCAAGCAAGGCCGAAATCGCCCGTGTTGCGGCGGTTGACGACCTAGTAGTGAGCGACAAGCTTGCTGCACTTCTAATGACTCAGATCAGCGAAAACGTGGCCCTAGCTCCAGTCTTCGCCGACCTGTTCGACGTCGACGGCGCTTCGCTGAACCTAAAGCCAATCGAATACTTCGCCGACCTCGGCAAGCAGATTACCTTTGGCGAACTCGTTGCCCAGGCAGCAGCCCGGGGCGACAGCGCAATCGGTATTCGTATTCAGGCGAACTCGAGCAAGGACGGCTCAACCGGGGTTGAGCTAAACCCAAGCAAGCACGCAACCTACAAGCCAGCAGCCGGCGACGGCCTAGTGGTTGTTGGAAACCTCGAGTAAATCGAACCAAACGAAGAAGCGGGCTGGAGATATCCGGCCCGCTTTCCTTTTAACACTCAATCGTCTCCACGATCAGCGGACGAACAATCCGCTCCCACTCGCCGCCGCGGTTTACGCACCAGGCCACCGCATCTGCAACCCAAAGCAGAGGTTCTTGGTGGCGCTCGCGATGGTCCCACGGAATCCTTGCGCGAATTTGATTCAAAAGTTTGGTGTCTTGTTCAAAAGACATTTTGTCGAATTCGAAGACCAGCTCTGATATTTCGAGAGACGCGGCTAAGTCGCAAATCTTTGAAATTAGACAGTTTCTTGCAGAGGTTTGAGTCTGCCCTTTTGTCTTGAATACGTAAACTCGACATAGCGCTCCATGGAACAGGCGAATTAGCCTAACTCTTCGTCGATTATTCTCTTTCCTGAAGTGGAATGAGCGCTGGCCGGCAAGAAGCTCGCCAGCAAACAATTTTCGAAGAGCCCTTTGATTTTTAGCTTCAACCACATGTAATACAAAAATGTAGTTTCTCGCTTTTGACTCATCTATGTATGCGATCACACTTGGAACCGTAATCGTGAAATCAAGTGAGTGAAAATAGTTATCCACACATTGTTTTTGCTCATCTTGTCGTGGTATTTTAATCAAGTGCAAGGCTCGGGTCTTGCAAAGTAAAACTCGGTAGTCATCCGGACGGTTGCACGCCGAGTTTCGCGCTTTAATGGACCATAAACTGAACAAATGCAAACCGCCGCCGAAGCCAAGCAAGCTCTGGAAGAACTCGAAAACCAGTATCAAGCCGATCAACTGGGCTGGTTCTTCAAAACAGGCCCTGGCGAATACGGCGAAGGCGACAAGTTCCTAGGTCTCAAGGTTCCTCAGACTCGCGAAATCTCCAAGCAGTTCCAAACATTGAGCCACGACCAGATTCAAGGTCTTGTCAAAGACGAATATCACGAAGTCCGTCAGCTTGGTCTATTCATCCTGGTTCTCCAGTTCAAGAAAGCCAAAGACCTCGAAACCCGCAAGACCATCTTCGATTTCTATCTCGAAATCGCAAAACAGGGCCACGTCAACAACTGGGACCTAGTCGATGCCACAGCTCCTTACCTAGGCGCCTACCTTGTTGAAACCGACAATACGAAAGTTCTCGAAGAACTAGCTAAGAGCGACGACCTTTGGCTCAACCGCATCAGCGTGATCTTCACCTTCGCGTTTATCCGGCAGGGAATCATCGAGCCAACGCTTTGGATGGCCGAGTACCACCTAGATCACAAGCACGACCTCATGCACAAAGCTGTCGGCTGGACGCTCCGCGAAATGGGCAAAATTCACAACAAAGCCCTAGTCAGCTTCCTAGAACAGCACGCCACCAAAATGCCTAGGACGATGCTTCGCTACGCAATCGAAAAGTTCCCAGAGGGACAACGCAAAGCCTGGCTCGCGAAAAAGAACTAACACTCGACGCTCTCCAAAATCATCGGACGAACCATTCGTTCCCATTCACCACCGCGATTTAGACACCAAGCCACTGCGTCGGCGACCCACAGCAATGGTTCTTGGTGCCTTTCCATGTGATCCCAAGGCATCGGAGTTTCTTTCAGCGACAGGTAACTGACTTTCGCAAGTGTTTTCAGGTCAGATTCCAATGCGCTTAAATCAAGCTCTATCACCAGACGAGAGACTTTGTGTTTTAGTGCCAGCTGTGCCAACAGTTCTATGGCTCTGCTTCTAGCCCGATTGTCTGTTGAACCTTTGACTGAAGCAACTAGCACTTTCAACTCAAGTGAAAGTAGCACGGCAATTATCTTTCGGCGCCTGCGGGGACTTTCGTTGTGAAAGTGAATTGAACGTTGACCCGGAAGCAAGAACGCTTTCAGCACTTTTCTAACGTTGGCTAAATCCTTTGAAGGCGCCAAACAGCCCACGAAGACAAAGTCCTGATTCTTGGTTTCGTCAATGAACAGGGCAAACATCTAAGAATGTTAGGCTACAAACTTTTTGGGGCTCAGAAGTTATTCACACCATTGAGCAAAGGGTGAATCTGTTTTAGTATTTAAACGTGCTCCGGTTAGGACTGGGGCAAAGTGAGCTCGACAGACAGCCGGACGGCTGTTCGGTCGGGCTTCGCGCCTTAAGCCTTAACTTATGTCAACAACCACGGGCACGTGATCGCTCGGCCCTTCGCCTTTGCGTTCGTCGCGGTGAATTGAAGCGCCAGAAACACGCTCCTCGAAAGCCTCATTGCCAAGGATGAAATCGATGCGCATTCCTTCGTTCTTGGGAAAGCGAAGCTGTTGGTAATCCCAGTAGGTGTAACCGGATGGAACGAGTGGACGAACCACATCGTTCAACCCAATCTCACCAAACGCTGCAAAGGCTTGGCGCTCTGGCGCTGATACGTGGGTTGCCCCAGCAAAGTCGTTAATGTTCCAAACATCGGTATCGAGTGGGGCAATGTTGAAGTCACCCATGAGAGCTACCGGCACTTCCGGTTCGTGATACAAAGGCTCCGCCAGAGACGACGCCAACGCTTCCAACCACTCAAGCTTGTAGGTGTAGTGAGGATCATCCAGGGTGCGTCCGTTTGGCACATACAAACTCCAGAGGCGAACTCCGTCGAACGACGCGCCCAATGCGCGTGCTTCAGAAATATCTTTAAATTGCGGCATTCCGGGGAATCCGATCTCAATGTCTTCTGCCTCAATTCGCGAGGCGAATGCCACACCATTCCACTGGTTCAAGCCATGAAGGACAACCTTGTACCCAGCCGCTTCGAACGCTTCATAGGGAAATTGTTCGGGTTTGCACTTAATTTCCTGCATTGCGAGCACATCAACGTCGTTTCGAACCAACCAGTCAACTACTCGCCCAACACGGATTCGAATACTGTTCACGTTCCAGGTCGCTATGCGCATGATTCAAAGCCTAGACGACACAAAAACTCACAGGTTCTAATTAGACGATTAGTACAAAACAAGTCTTAGAGAAGTCCTAGAATAAAGAACGATACGTGTGCCATCCGCGCACCCGATAGTGAATAACCTAAAATCTCACCAAAACCAGGGGAAGCAAACATGTTGAAGAAGATCATCACACTAGTTGCCACAGCTGCGCTAACCGTTACCGGTTTTTCCGTGATGCCGGCAAGTGCAACGACTTACGCGCCAAATGCGAACTCTACTGCGAATTCAATGCGTTGGGAGGTGACCATTCCAGCTGATGGGCAGGTCAGCCTGCCTTCTTCAGCACGTTCAGTTTATTTCAGTAGAAGTTTCGAATTCAACGGAACCTCCTTGCCTGACGCCTACGGTAAGACGGTTTCCATCGATTGGTCAATCACCAAGCCGGACAACACCGTCATTAACTCCTCTAATTCTCAGCAAAACAATTTCTACGCATATCACTCTGCAAGTCTCTATGGGAACGGCTCGTACCACGATGTTCGTCCGATGGGCGGCTCTCCGGTTGTGATTACTGGGCCAGATGAAGCCAATTACGAGACAGCGCAAATTCGCTTTAGCTTGTCCAAATTGGAATGGACAGGACCGGCAGGTGTTTACACAGTCTCAATCGTCCTAAAACTAGATGGCGTTGCTTACACAAACTTCACCGCATCAGGCCCTAATTCGGCCTCGATTGAAAACAATGACTTGTCAATCAACAGCAATGCAACTGTTGGAACGAACGTAAATGTTGAGTACCTCGGTCTTCCCAAGGCGGAAATCAATACTGACACCTGCGTCAATACTTCGACTCTGAGCGTGGGTAACGTGTTGACTTTGCGCCAAATTGTGAATGGTTCCCAGATCCAAGGTCAAGCGTCCGGTGTAATGCGAAACGTCAACGCCTTCTTGAGAGATGCAAGTGGTAGCAATTATGTCAACACTGATTTCGATGGGACAAACTACACAGTTGAAGTCAATCAGGCCATCCTTACTTCTGGGCTATCAATCGACTCTTCCCTTGAATTCCTAAACCCTGCGGGGTCAGACCCAGCAGTTGGCCCAGAAACCAGCCTTTCGCAGGGTCCACACAACGTGGGTCTTTCCGTAACCAACGCGGCTGGAGTCGAGCTGACCATGGGCTGTCTTCCACCTACCCCAGCAACGCCGGTGGCAACTTTATCCGGTGACCTAGTTAGAGCCTCCGCTACGGGAGTGTTCCGTTCATCTTCCAACGTTGATTACTCGTGTGAGGCCTTCCGCGCCTCGGACGGTTCAGCCCTTGGCATTGAAACCTACGCAAACACTATGAACTATGACAACTCATTACAAGCCAACACCAGAGTTGAATGTAATAACTTTTTTGGACTTCCAGGTGGAACAGCCGTAGTCATTAAAATCGTGGCAGAGAGCCGAGATGTTCCCGCATGGAAGTCATTCAGTGCGGCTAGCAATACGGTGACTGTTCCTTCGAACGGCATCACTTTCACTTCAACGGCTTCAAACGGCAACAACTTTGGGCAAGTCAAGGCACGAACCCCGATCGACATCATTTCGCTGAGTGGCGGAGGGTTTCAGAGCACGGTGAACGTAACCGAACCGACCGGTGGTATCTTCGAGTTCAACCGCAAGGGAAGTAACCTTACGCTTCGTCGAATCGTCGCGACCGGCCTTGATTCCAACTTCGGAACAGTACCTTTCACCCACACATCTTCTTCCTACTCGTTCTCGGCGGGTTTCAACGGAACTCTAGCCGCACCGAGACCAATCGTTTCATTCCTAGCTCAACAAGTGAACCCAGATCTAGTTCTTCGGGACTTCACTTACCAGGGAGCAGCGGGCAACACGAGAACTGTCACTAGTTCTCAACTGTCAAGCCTTTGCACTTCCTCATTCGGGAGCACCTTCGTAGAAATCAATAGGGCGTTTATTGTTTCGACACCCACAACCGACGCATATGTTCAGGTTGGTTGTTCAACCCCATGGTCCCAGAACGCTAGCTCAACTGAAGGTTGGGCCCTCGTCAAGGTAGCAATGACTGGCAACTCTGCCCCGGTATTAGTAACCAAACTCGGCACAGGAACAGTATCCTTCCCTGGCTTCGTCACTGGTGGCGACATGTCAGGGCCTGGCGGTCTTCCAGTTTCTCTGGACTGGAGTGCAACCGGCACCCAACCAATGTTGAGTTTCCTTGTTTCCCCAGAAAACCAAACTTGTTCCATGAACGGTTGTTCGTCAACTTATTCAAGCCCCAAGATTGTGAGAATCCCAGCGAATGGTGGAGGTGCAACCACCACTAATTCGGGCATCTCAGTTCCAACTTCGAGCGCTGATTCTATGCACGTCGAAATGGGTAAGGTCAACTTCGGAACAATTCTGATTTCTAAGTGGGTATATGGTACCTGTGGCCCCAATGGCTGCGGACCTTCTACGCAAAGCCAATTCAAGGCAACTGCTACCGGAGGAGCAACTCCACTAACAGTAACCTGGGATACCACAGCTGGAATTTCAAATGCTTCATCTGTGATTGACACAACCCTTGGCTTGACTCAGGATGGCCAGTTGGTGTTTGTGCGCGCCGGCAGCACTGCAGGAGCTTACCAATTAAAGATGGCCAGATTAAATCTCTCTACTGGCGCTGTAACCACATTCGGTGAGTTGATCTCATACACGCGTTCCGGCATGGCTGAGGTTACCCTGTCGCCCCTTGGAGGGAACAGTGTTGCCATTCTCGCACCATCCGGCGTGAATGCCGGAAAGCTGGACTACCTGGTCGGAGTTGGTGGAGGTGCTTCGGAGCCAGTTGCCCCTACTATCCCAACCCCTAACGGCGGCGCGGAGACGGATTTAGGTAGAAGCCTAAACGTTGGCGGAACCAAGTTCACTATTAACGGAACTGGTTTGAACGTTGTTTCAAAGGTTCTCTTTGGAACTGTCGAGGCAAGCTTCACTAATACCGCCACCCAACTTCGGATTACCGTTCCTAGAGGCACTACCGGCACAGCACCCGTCACAATCGTTTACTCGGGCGGATCTGTGCCAGTGGGCGACTGGGTGTATGTGGGAGACGTAAGAATAGCTCAGACCCTAACCCCAACCGGTTTGGGAGATCCAACTCACTCCGGTGCCTCTGAGGCGGACCGCAATTTCACAGTGGCATCGAGCCTGAGTGGCTACAGCGTGACCGTTGTTTCAAAGACCCCAACCATTTGTACTTATGTGTCGGGCGTAATCGACTTCATCGGCAATGGAACCTGTATCTTGCAAGCTTCTCAGGCTGGAGACACCGTGACTAATGCGGCTTCTGCAACCTACGAGATCTACTACGAAACCACAGTCGTTCCATCGACACTTTATTCGACTGATGCTGGCAGGCCGACTATCACTATTACCGGTGAAGGTTTAACTTCGGTTAGCAAGGTAGTCTTCGGAACTGTTGAAGTCACTCCAACAAAGAAGACTGCCACCAGCATTACGGTTACTGTGCCGACTGCACCGACCACAGGGGCTAATGTCGATCTTTCGTTGAAATACACAAACGGAACCGTAGTTGATACTCAACTCGACTTTGATTTCGTGGGAGCTACTAAGTTAAACCAGACGGTTGCACTCGTAGCTGGATTCAGCACGGCAACCTATGGGGATGCAGCGCGAACTCTAACAGCGTCTTCTGTGATTACCGGAACTTCAGATGCGCTGGAGGACCTTCCTTATGTGTTTTCATCTACTACTGCTGCAGTTTGTGCTGTTACTGGAAACCAGCTTCGATTCTTGACGGCGGGAACCTGTACAGTTCGGGCAACTCAGGCCGGTAACGCTGGAGTTAATGTAGCTGCGCCGGTAACGTTCAACATTACTGTGTCACTGAAGGCCCAGACGATTACTGTCGATGAGACTGCGCGAAACATCACCGATGCTGAGGGCATTGATCTTGGTTCAACTAACTCGAACGAAGAGGTACTCCTCGAGTACGCCTCGAGCCATGAACTGATTTGTACTGTCGACGGAGAAGGTTTCGTAACTGGACTTTCAGAGGGTAGCTGTACCATCACAATCAACGCCCCAGCCGATGCTCGTTACAGTGCAGCGACTGAGAAGTCAGTAACCGTGAACGTGACTCCTGGTCAAGACCCACTTCCCGATGCCCCAGATGTTGTTGAAGATGACCCAATCAGCATCGCGAATGGTGGGGCCGGAACTTTCGTCTCGCTTTCGGATGCGAGCCTCCAGGTTTCATGGGACAAGGCAGCTGGCAAGTTGACTCCTCGAGCGACTGGCGTGTACACAGGAGCTATTGTTGCCGAACTTCGCTTTACCAAGAACGGTACAACCTACGTGTGTACTACCTTATTCGGCTCAACTTCTAAGTTGACTAACCCGAAGAAGCCAACCGCCCTTCCGAACAACGCAACAGCAAGGCAGATAGCGGCCTACAACAAGGCAATGGCCACTTACAAGGCTTCCTACAACAAGGTATGGGGTTCAAAGGTTTACGCCTCAAAGAACTTCTGTACCGACACCGTGAAGTTGAAGAGCGCAACTGCGTTGAACCCTTTCGGAACCAACTTTGCAGTTTCGGTTGTCAAGGCCAACAAGACAACCGCTGAAAAGAACAGCGAGAAGGCAGCCCTCAACGCCCTCAAGGGCTTTACCGGAGATGTCACAATCACCGTAAAGCGTTGGAGAGCATGGCCAACCACCATGAAGAACAAGACTGGAAATACTGGAGTTGGAAAGACAATCCCAGCAACCAAGAACATCAATACACTGACTCTTGGCTAATCAATAGTTAGATGAGAATCCCCTGGCCTTAGTTGGTCGGGGGATTCTCTTTTGGCTTTTAGACTTGGTCTATGACCTTCACTTCTTCGGCTAAACCACGTCTTGTTGAGCTTGTAAAAGAGCTTGCTGTTGTGCACGGGAAGGTGACTTTGTCTTCCGGTATTGAAGCGGATTACTATGTGGATCTGCGTCGGGCTACCTTGCATCATGAGGCTGCGCCTCTAATTGGGCAGGTCATGCTGGACATGTTGGATGCGGCGGGCATTACTGATTTTGTTGCTGTTGGTGGTTTGACTATGGGCGCAGACCCGGTTGCTACTGCGGTTTTGCACCAGGCTGCGGCACGTGGTCGTGCTGTTGACGCTTTTGTGGTTCGCAAGGCGGCGAAGGCTCACGGAATGGGTCGTCAGGTTGAAGGGCCAGATGTTCGGGGCAAGAAGGTTGTGGTGTTGGAA
>JBIKJD010000142.1:0-2816 GCA_044361205.1 Rhodoluna sp. | reverse complement strand
CCACATGGTCAATCTGAACCGCCGAGGATGTTTTAACTCCCCTAACGAATTTGATGGTCTTGGCCGTATAGGGGTCTTTCAGTACTCCTGTTTCGACGATGCACCAATCCGAAGCTCTTCTGGTTATATTGGTGAGGTCGCGAGTCAGGATGTAGTTGCGCAGATCACAGGCGCGAGTGGTGCCGCTTGAGGTCTTCATGTTGATGCGACCCCAGGAACTAGAAAATTTGCTTCGCTTGTAACCGTCCTGACTTGCCAGAGCTTTAGGAACCAGAGACTTTACATACTTCAGAGCATTAGTAGAGCTGGTCGCCTGGGCCGGCTGGTGAATCGCCGCTTGGGATGACTGCTGGGGCAACAGGAGCAACAGCAATAACAGGCTGTATGTAACGCTCTTTTTGAATAAACTCGACCACCCGATCGACGTATGCATCAACTTGCGACTCAATGTAGCCTCCCCTTTGCAACTTGAATTTGAGCTCTCTCAACTCATCTAGTGAAATTTCGTCCTGGCCAGCGACGTGTTCGACAAACAAATCGAGCAGAGCATCAACCTGAGCTCGAGAATAGCCTCTGCCTAGGACACCAACCTTCGAGAAACGTTTACCCCTCGGGCGCTCGGTTCGTCCCAGCAGCAATTCTTTGAGGTCTCGAATAGCAAAGTTAGTCAGTTTGGCCTCGCGTTCTGCAAAAGTGTCCTGCAGTTTGTCGAGTGCCGAATCCACCGCTGAGGTTTGGTAACCACCCTTTTCAAGCTTGAATGCTGTAGCGGTCAGTTCACGCCAGTCGAGCACCTTGAACGCTGGATTCGCGTACTGGTCTCGGGCTCGCGCTAAGACCTGGTCGACCTCGGTGACGCTGTAGCCGTATTTGCCCTTGGCAACTTTTGGAAGTGACGACATGGCTTCTCCTTATAGACCGAACAGAGTAACAAAGACATAGGTAACAAGAGACGCTGGCAAAAGTGAATCTAAACGGTCCATCAAACCACCGTGACCGGGCAGAAGCGAGGACATGTCCTTGACACCAAGATCACGCTTGATCAGCGATTCTGCAAGGTCTCCGAATACAGCGGCAAGAATCAGTGCCGCCGCCAATATTAGGCCGTACCACCATTCGAGATTCAAAAGGAAAACCATTAGAAGAATTGTCGAAACTGTTCCGGCGATAATCGAAGCTAGCAACCCTTCCCAGGTCTTTTTTGGGCTAACACCTGGAGCCAACTTGTGGCGGCCCAACTTCCGACCGACGAGGTAACCAAAGGTGTCGATGAGGGCAACCGGAATGACGAAAGCCAGCACCCAGGCTGGGCCATTTTCGTCCTTTGAAAGCAGGAGCACCGCAAACGAAAGAGTTAGTGGAAGGTAAATGACCACGAACGCGGCCGCCGCCAAATCCTTAACGGTTTTCTCGAAGGTGTGCGCCACGCTTCTGCGCTTCTCCCAAAGGATGTGAACCAAGCGCCAAATCATCAGAGCAACTGAAGTTGCCAAAGTGAAAATCCACTGACCTTGAGCGCCCCAAATGTAGGTTGCAGGCATGATCAGGGAGGATCCGACCATGGCCGGAACCCTTGGTACATACCAACCCTTTAACCGGAGGGCAGTAGAAATTTCCCACACCCCCACGGCAATCGCGACCGCCAAGAGGACGATGAAGAGTTCTTTTACGATAAGAATTGAAAGCAGAAAAAGCGCCCCAAGCAGAGATCCATAGAAAACTGAATTGGAAAGGCTCCTGCCCCCGTCTTTGCTCTTATCGTCAGACACTAGACCTCGAGTAGCTCGGCTTCTTTGCGCTTCAATGCGTCGTCAATAGCATCGACAGTCTGCTTGGTTAGTGCGTCAAGTTCTTTTTCAGCTCTAGCCAGGTCATCCTCACCGGCTGCGCCATCCTTCTTCAAGGCAGCGAGATCGTCATTGCCCTTTCTACGAATGTTGCGCACGGCTACGCGGGCATCCTCGGCCTTTGCCTTGACCAGCTTGACGTATTCCTTACGACGCTCTTCAGTAAGGTCAGGAAGCGACGCACGAATCGTGTTGCCGTCGTTGTTTACGGTTGCACCTAGGTTTGGCTCATCACGAATGGCTTTCTCAATGGTGATTAGCGCGCTCTTGTCGTAAGGAGTGATGTTTAGGGTTCGAGCCTCGAGGTTCTGCATCGAGGCCAACTGGCCGAGCGGGGTGCCGGTGCCGTAATAGTCGACCATGATCTTCTGGAACATCGCAGGATTGGCTCGGCCGGTGCGGACTGAAGAAAAGTCGTCTTTGGCGGCCTCAAGAGCCTTCCCCATTTTGTCCTTGGTGCTGGTGATGATTTCCGAAATCAATTGATTCTCCTTGTACTAAAACTTATTTATGCCGAAACGTAAGTTCCGATTGCCTTGCCACGAATGGCGTCGGTGATGTTGTTCTTGCCCTGCATTGCGAATACACGCATTGGCATGTTGTTATCCATGCATAGGCTAAACGCGGTGGCGTCGACAACCTTGAGACCCTGGACCAAGGCCTCCTGATAACTAATCTTCTCGAGTTTGCGAGCCTTAGGGTCTTTCCTAGGGTCGGCCGAGTAAACGCCGTCTACCCCATTCTTGGCAACCAAGACCTCGTCGGCCTTGATCTCTAGGGCACGTTGAGCGGCAACGGTATCGGTCGAGAAATAGGGCATTCCAGCGCCAGCACCAAAAATAACAACGCGACCTTTTTCTAGGTGGCGAATCGCGCGTAGCGGAATGTAAGGCTCGGTGACCTGGGCCATGGTGATGGCCGATTGAACCCGGGTGTCAACGCCAGCCTGTTCTAGGAAGTCCTGAAGGG
>JBIKJD010000002.1:0-34772 GCA_044361205.1 Rhodoluna sp. | reverse complement strand
AAGATTCGATAAATGGTGATTGCGGGAAGAGCTAGCCAATAGAGAAATGCCAGCGGAAGAGCGTCATGAACGAGATGAATGTTAATCGATGCTCGACGCATTGCCGTCTTAGGACTTCCACTCAGCCAGGATCCGGATCTCTTCCCAGCGAGCGATAGCCCGGCATGGATGACTTTGGCCCGCGGGGCGATAACAACTCGGTAGTTGTGGCGGTGGAACCGCAGCGAAAGATCGATGTCGCCAGAAAGTGCTGGGGCTCGGTCATCCAACCCCCCAACCTCTTGATAGGCGTCGGATCGAACCAGCATTCCGGAAGTGCTCACTGCCAGGACGTCGGCCACCGTGTCGTGTTGTTGTTGGTCAATCTGTCGTTTGATGGGGTTGATTAACTCCCCGAACGGCGAGAGCGTGAGACCCAACTGCGATATTTGTCTGGGATTCTTGGCGGAGAGCTGCATTGGGCCAACCTGAACAATAGAATCTGAACCTTCGATAGCCCCTACGAGTTCTGCAAGGGCCGTTTCGTTGGGTTCGCTGTCGTCATGAACCAGCCAAATCCAATGTTCCGATGAAACTTCTAGACCGTCGAGTGCGGTCCTCAGAATTGCTCCCAGTTTGGTGGTGTGGGCAACCTTTATCGTGTTAATCGAATAGTCTTTGGCGATTTTGGAACTGTCAACAATAACCAGCCTGGTCGGCGAAAGGGTTTGACGTTCAATTGCTTTTATCGCACGTTCCGCATAAGTCGGCTCGTCATGAACGACGAGTACTGCGGTAACCTGCGTGGACACGAGCTAAAGACTCAGGTCGATTAGGCGCGCTTCTTTAGTTTCCGACGCTCGCGCTCGGACAAGCCACCCCAAATGCCGAAACGTTCGTCGTTAGCCAACGCATACTCAAGGCACTGGGCCTTGACATCGCAGCCAGCGCAGATGCGCTTGGCCTCGCGAGTGGAACCACCTTTTTCTGGGAAGAAAAGTTCTGGATCGGTCTCGGCACAGACAGCTTCGGCCTGCCACGATAGAGGATTGTCATCGTCGGAAGAATAAGCCCCCGCGACACCTAGGAATTGTGGATCAACAAACCAGTTTGCTGGAATTCCGTTTTCGTCTCTCATCATCACCCAATCTTTTTCCGCTTCTAAGTACTACGGTGTAATTACAACGATGTTATTACCAAATCCCAAAATAATGAAATCGAACTCTAAACCGTTGATTGAAGCCTAATTGACTGGTTTTGGTAGGGTGAAGGGTATGTCTGTTTTAGTCACCGGAGGCGCCGGTTATATTGGGTCGCACGTGGTTCGCCTGCTCGAACAAAAGGGCGAAAAGGTCGTCGTCGTAGATGACTTATCAGAAGGCTTTCAAGCCCGGCTCCCCCGCGCGACGCTGGTCAAGCTTGACCTTGCCGCCCCAGAAGCAAGAGTGCAACTTGCTTCGATCATGAGTGAACACAATGTAGATTCTGTGATTCATCTTGCAGCTAGGAAAAAGGTGGGCGAGTCAGTAGAACGACCCGACTGGTATTTCGAGCAAAATGTTGGCGGAATGAAAGACCTATTGGCAGCCATGAAAACCTCAGGCGTGATGAAACTAGTCTTCTCGTCTTCGGCGGCCACCTACGGCATCCCCGACGTAGATCAGGTGGATGAGGATTTCGACTGCAAGCCAATTAACCCATACGGTCAAACCAAGCTAGAGGGTGAGCACCTAGCCGCCGAGGCCTCGAAGGATTGGGGTCTTCGCCAGTTGAGTCTTCGCTACTTCAACGTGGCTGGAACTGGTTGGCCAGACCTAGTAGATACTCAAGTGGCGAACCTGGTGCCGATTATTTTTAAATCGCTGCAAGAGGGCCGCTCGCCGCAGGTGTTTGGCACCGACTGGCCGACGCCGGATGGTTCATGTGTTCGCGACTACGTTCACGTCTTGGACCTTGCAGAGGCTCACCTAGCCGCCTTGGAGTACCTAGATGAACCCAAGCGCGAGTACCAAGTTTTCAACGTGGGTACGGGTCGTGGCTCAAGCGTTCTCGAAGTGATTCACGAGGTCGAAGCGGTGACCGGACAAAGAATTGATCCAGAACTAAAGCCACGACGGGCTGGCGATCCCGCCTACCTTTGCGCCGATGTAAGTCGCATCGAAAGGGTGCTCGGCTGGAAGGCAAAACACAATCTGAACGACATCATCTCCTCGGTTTGGAAAGCTCAGCAGAAGTAAATGGAGCCAATCACCACCTCGATTCGGGTTGCCATCGATAGAAGCAGTGCCGACTACCGCATCCGGTTCGGCGTCGCCTACGCTGCACTTTTTATCCTGATGGGTGGGGATGCGGTTCGCTATTCTGTCGGTTGGTTGGGTTGGGGTATCGCGCTCGCGTTGTTGTTGGTATCAACCGTCATACTGTTTTTTCGTTCGAACTGGAAGGCGACATTCCGGCAGGTGCCCTGGCCGCTGACCAGCCTGCTGGCATTGATGCTGGTTGGAACGATTTGGTCAAATTACCCGACGGTTACTCTTGGGGCGGCCATTGTTCAGATTGCCACCACGAGCTTCGCCCTGTTTCTCGCAACGGCCTTTGATTGGCGAGAACTCCTAAGGCTGTTTGCTAACACGCTTCGAACCATTCTCTTCGCGTCCGTAATTTTCGAACTCTATGCAGCCGTCATCGTCCGCGGACCGATTGAACCATTTTTCCCAAACTACGACGGTGACCAACCGCCTGCCGTGGCATTCTTTTGGACGCAGGGAAACCTTTTTTCGGACGACCGAATCCAGGGCATAGTTGGCAACTCGAACATGCTGGCCTACATGGCGATGATTGCGGTGGTGGTCTTTGCTATCGAACGAGCCGCAAACACCACTTCTCGCCCGATCACAATCCTTAGTTTTTCGGCGGCGCTTCCCATGTTGATCCTGTCTCGATCGGCCAGTATCGGTTTCGCCATGGCCGCGGTTGCGGCCGCAGCGGTAGTCTCCATTGCGGTCGAAGGCAAAGAACGCGAGGTGCGTCACCGCTACTATCGAGTCGCCTGGCTCATCATCGGCGCCGGTGCGCTTTTGGTTCTGACTTATCGAGCGACGATTTTCACTCTCCTCGGCAAGTCTCCAGATATGACCGGGCGCACTAAGATTTGGAAGATCGTGCTTGATCTAATTGATGAGCGCCCGTTGCAAGGCTGGGGTTGGACTTCCTACTGGGTGCCTTGGGTCGAACCATATCAGGGGCTCGTCGTCATCAACAATGTGCCTTACTTCCAAGCGCACAACGCATTCCTGGACGTTTGGCTGCAGCTCGGGGCAATCGGGCTGGGGCTATTTGTGCTCTTGGTCGGAATCACATTTGTGCGAGTTTGGCGCCTAGCGGTGCGGCACACAAATCCCCTTTACCTTTGGCCAATTCTGGTGTTTGTTGGAATCATCACGCAGAACCTCACCGAGAGTCGAATCCTTGTAGAAATCGGCTGGGTGATTCTGATTCTCTTGGCCGTGAAGGTGAGGGACCCGGACGATTCCCTTGAGCCTCGAGGTAAATCTCCTAAGCTCACGCGAATCAAACGACTCGCCAAACGCTAGGGAAGAATCAGCACTTGTCCGCGCTGCAAAACCTCTGTTGCGAGGTTGTTTATTGTGCGCAGCACGGTTTTGGTGGTCTTGAACTTGACCGCTACTCTACTCAGACTGTCGCCAGCGACCACTACATAACTGGTTGGGTTTCCCTTAGGAATCAGGTTGAACATTGTCTTGCTGATCACCACTGCGGCAACCCGGTTTTGAGACAGAGCGGTGTATTCAGCCGCAGTACGAATTAGGCGAAGCTTGCCGCCATCCACCTGATACTTATTTGAGCCGTAGGTAACCAATGCTCCAATTTGAACGGTTTCTAATCTCAGATTCGCACAGGTATTTGCTGCAAATGTAGTGACAGCTCCAGGCCATTGAGCAACCGCGGCGGCCTCAATGGGAATCAACTTTCCAGCTTCGGCAAGGTAGGTTCGGTTTCCGCAGACAAATTTCTGTGAAGCCAGTCTCGTTGACGTTTTGTAACCACTGAAGTTGGTTCTGGTGATTTCTGGAGGTGCCGCCACCCCGAAGGCCTTTGCCTGGTCGAGCGTTAGAGCCCAACCCCTGTCCCAGCCATCGATTAGATAGATGTTTCCAGATTCCTTAACCTTGACGATTTGGGCTGGGCTGAAGACATTGTTGGTGGTTTTTAAAGCATCGAGGGCATAGCCGGGCCAGGTTACCTTGGTCTGGAACCCGGCGATTTTTAGCAAGCCAGCTTCCTGGCCGGCGTTCACGAGTAGACGTTTCTTCTTCGAATAGACGAGGAACGACTTAGTTGGGGCCTCGACAGACTGAACCACCAGTGGTGTGGTAATGGTTCCTGCAGAAGTTGCCGAAATCTTTGCGAGCAGGGCGGTCGGAATGGAATTCATCGTGGTCGCAATGTTGGCCGGGTCTGATATCAGAGTCTTTCCAGCCCCGGTCAGTAAGTATGACTGGCCCCCTCCGCTCACGAATGGAGCAAGTGCCGAACCACGAGTTAGCTTAGCGATGGAGTCATTGGTTAGGGTTCCAGCAGACTTGTTGAGCTGCCATGCGGTGCCAGCCTTGATGTCGGCAAGCATATTTTTCGGAACCTCGAAAAATGCATCGGCCTGCGCTATTCCTGCTAGAGAGCCATCGGTGTTGGTCAGCAGCGAACCTTCCGAATAGATGGGATCTCCGAGGGGAAGATGGCTCACCGCTGCCGGAGTTAAAACGCTTGTTGCTGGCACAGAACCAACCACGGAGGTCAGGCTGGCGTCATCTAGAACTTCTCGGCGCACACCGTTTTGAATCAGGTATTTTTCCGTGGTCGACTTAACGTAGGTTGTTACCGCACTGGTCGATGGTGTTGAATAAAGTGCTAGTTGGGTCGCGGTCAATTCTGGCAAGTTGTTGAAGGTTGGCGTAGCCTCGGGGAAGCTGCTCGGCGCGAACGCCTTTGCAACAGCCGCCGAAGTCACCCGATATTTCTTTGACTCACTCAGGAAATAGTTAATTCCATCCGCTCCCTGAACAAATCGATCAGGATTTACTCCGGAGGTGATTGTCGAGAGATAGCTCGCTGGTACCGCACCAACCGCGCCTAGTTTCGAGAAGTGTTTGGCGTTACTAGCCGAAATTGGGAACTTCTTGGCGTTGTCGACAACCAGATAGGTTTGGGATGAATCGGTTGGCTTCATCATCACGGGAGCCGAGAGCGTTTTGGCCTGTTCACTGGTGGCGATAAGCGGATTAGCCCAGTCCATGCGCGAGCCGGTTGCATTGTTCACTGCAGTCACCTGTGACTGAACGATTCGGTATCTCGCTCCCCCGGTCACGAGATAGGTGTATGACGGAGTGCGAATCAGGCCGTTCATGGCAGGGCCGGTCTGGAATTTAGAAAGCGTGTCCGCACTTACGGTGGCAACGCTGCCGAACTTGGAAATCGCAGAGTATTCGCTCGACGTCAGGGGGTGCTTTCTGCCACCGGAAACCCAGAAAGGGGTTGAGGTGCTCTTTATGAAAGTAGCGCTCGGTATCGATGCCAACGTTGGGTCGCTAATACTGGTCGCTTGGTTCCAGTCGTAACCCAGCGCGGTGGCCTGCGCGCTGTTGGCTAGTTGTATTTTCTTACCGTCGAAAATCCCGAATCGAGCCGAAGCAGCATTTTGAATCAAACCGGTTGCCGGTGAGCCTAGCGTGAACCGATTGAGGAACTCGTCGGTGAAGGTTGCGGTGCCTCCCATAACCGAAAGGGTCTTGTGGAGTTCCGCAGATGCAACCAGGCGTCGGATAGAACCATCAAGCAGGAATATCTCTCCAGAGGTCAGCGACTTGCCAAATGCGAGATTTGTGAAGTTATCAACCTGCACATCCGTTAGTGCCGATGCGGTTGCCCAGTCCAAACCAAGGCTCGCAGCCTGGGTACTCGAAGCTACTTGATACTTAAAGCCATCGACGATCATGTAGCGCTTTCCAGCGGAGTCACTCACCACCGACT
The DNA here is from genome assembly GCA_044361205.1 of Rhodoluna sp. GTDB lineage: Bacteria > Actinomycetota > Actinomycetes > Actinomycetales > Microbacteriaceae > Rhodoluna. Next base: position 28,745 of record JBIKJD010000002.1, on the reverse strand, counting down.
TCAATTCACCGGCATCCGTGAAACTCGATAGGTAGGCTTCCGAAACAGTTCCGATTGGTCCCAGCGGCTTGAAGTCTGAAATCATGCTGTCTTGGGTTATTAGGTAGCGCTTGCCTGAATCCTGATTGACTAGGAACGTCTCGTTGGTGGAAGACTTCAAGAGGTATCCGCCGGCAACGGGTGAACCGAACCAGGTCCAGAATTGACGCCAGAAGTTTCGGTTTCCGTAGGCACCGCAACTGTCACCGGAACCCCACAAGTTCTTTAGAGCCGACTTGTTCGGCACGTATGGGGTGTAGTAGTAAAGCTTGGCGGTTGCCTGGCTCTTGAGCTTGAAGGTCTGTCGGCCACAGCTAGCCTTCGGGTTGTAACCCATGCTGATCATGGTGCCCGGCCTGAGGTAGGTGAAGCTTCCGCGTGGGTCTCCGTACCACTTGAGCTGCCAGGCGGCACGATACATCTGCCAAAACAGACGGGACTTCGAGTTCGAGTCTTGGCCGCAAATCTGCGGAGCGGAGTCTGGGCAACCGTAACCCATGGCTGCCTTATACATGTAGGTGGTTGGGTCCTTCGCCGAGACCAAACCCTGCTCTTTTTGCAGAGTAACTAGCAACACTCGAGGGTTGATTTTGCAGGCAACCGCGACGCTGGCAATGATTTGCGCGGCCGTTCGGTCCTCGGCGGCCGGAACGTCGGCACAAACCTTAAGTGAGTAACTGTGCAGTGAGTTACGAATTGCGTAAGAACCGACCACATCTTCTTTGTAGTTTCGTAAACACTTTGGCCCGCCGTCGTCGTCATCGCAAACCGGCACTCGGGCATTGAGGAACTTCTGAATAGATGCGGCATCCATGGTGCCCCAGTCATTGAAAACACTGTCAGAAATGATTAGTCCTGGGTCAAATGTACTCGCGTCCAAAGCCGCCTGACTAGGTGTGGCGGTGACGACCAAACCGGTGAAGGTTAGGGTGGCGGTAACCAAACCGACCACGAACTTACGAAGTCGTTTAAGGATCACTCGATCTCCAAATTTAGAGCATCGGCAAGGCCTGTCGATTTACTAGAAATGTAGGTCACAGAGTAGGTAATTGCGCCGCCGGTGAATCCATTGATTGGAACTTCCATCGGGAAACACTGGGTCGAGGTCACGTTTGGCTCGGCACTGACGGTTACGCTCTGGGACATATCCCCCTGAGTCACCTTGAGCGTGCACTTGCCGTCTTCTTCCATGATTTCGAGGGCTTCGGCAATCACCTGAATGTATCCGTTGTCTCGGAATGCCGAGGTGTTGAGAATGTTGATATCGACCCGGGTCAGGTTTGGGTCAAGAGTCGGGGTTGGGGTGGCCGTAGGGCTTGGTTCTTCGGTATTGGTTGCCGTTGGCGTGGGTTCTTCGTTCGGATAGAACATGCTGCACCCAGAAATGGAAACGGCTAGGGACAGCGCTAAACCGGCAGTTAAAAACTTTTGCTTCATTTGCGTCCTCCATTTCCTAGGACTACCTCTTCTAGCCTATTCGCTGAGGGGCCAAACAGCACCTATGACTCGCTTCGCGGCTTTGCCATCTTCTAGCGAATTGAAGGTCTGTTGCCAGTGTTTGTAAGCCTTTTGGAAGGATTTGGCCGTTTCTGGGAGTTTGCTCAAAATCTCTAAAACCGCCTGCTCGGTCTTCACAATCGGCCCGGGAGCAGTGCCCTCGAAATCAAAGTAAAAACCTCGCTCGGATTCGTATCTCTCGAGGTCAGGGGCGAGGAAAATGACCGGCTTACCCGTCACGGTGAAATCGAACATGACCGAGGAATAGTCTGTGATCAAAACATCGGCGGCGATGTAAAGCTCGGTGACGTCTGGGTATTTGGTGACATCTAGAGCGGTTCCAGCAGCCTTCGCCGAGTTCACGTTGTGAGTGTTGGTGTGACCTCGGAACATAATCTGGAAGCCTTCAGGCAATTTGATGTCTGGTTCGATGTAGCTAACGAGATCCCAGTTACCGGTTGCCGTGCGCTTGTAATCACGCCAGGTCGGTGCATACAAAATCAACACTGTTTTGGAATCCGTAACCCCCAGCGATTCACGAATCATCTGCCGGTCAGCAGCGGTGTGCGTCTTCAATCGATCGTTTCGCGGATAACCGGTTTCTAGTACCTCGCCCGTGTAGCGAAAGGCCCTAGGGAGTACTTCGCTGCAAAACGGGCTCGGGCTGATCAGGTAATCCCACGCAGCCGCCTCACGATCCATGGTGTCCAGGTAGCTCTTGGTCAGAGAACCTGGCGGAATGTCGTGTACCAAGCGCTTCAGCGGGGTTCCGTGCCAGGTCTGCAGGTAGGTCTGGCCGGCCACTTTGCGGAAATACCAAGGAAGCGAAGTGTTGGCGACGATGTATTCGGCCGAAGCCAAGAGGTCGAGCCACTGCCTGCTCTCGAAATGAACGCCGACGGCCCCGACTGGAGCCTTTGTCTGAGCCGCAGTGGTCCAATAAAACTTAAGATCAGGACGAACTTTTTGTAATTCCAAAAAGATGTCCAGCGGATTATCGCCAATGACCTTGCCGTTGAACGAATCAAAAATTACAACACCCTTTCGAATCGGTAACTTGCCAGGCCGATACTGGAGCTTTCGCACATAGGCCAAACCACGACGACGAAGTGCGCCGATGATTCGCGTTGGTGAATAAGCCTTCAGGTTCACTTGGTGACTCGACTTCGGTCGATTGTTCCTCTAGCGCCTGAGAAGAATCCCATCAGAAACCCCACTCCCCACGAGATGTGCATCGTTGCCAAGACCAAGGGCACTGGAGCAAGCCTTGCAGCGAATGCACCGATCATGACAATTGCAGAAACGTAAGCAAGCATTGGAGCCCAGCCGATTGCAAGCCCGAGAGTTGCCAAGACATTTCCCAGGGCCAGAGAAATAACCAGAGCAGGGGGCACAAAGTAACGCTTGGATGCTCCAGCTATATCTCGCCGTGTTAGGTCTCCGCGCCAAACCCCGGTGGAGTAAAACTGTTTCACCAAGCCAGACCAATTAGATCTCGGCCAGTAGGTGACCCTAAGCTCCGGGCTGAACCAAACTAAGCCTCCGGTTGCCTTGATACGCTGAGCCAGCTCCCAGTCTTCGCCGCGAATGATTGATTCGTCGTAGCCGCCAACTCGTTCAAGTGCAGCTTTTTTGAACACCCCGAGATATGCGCTCTCGGCCTCACCGGCTTTCCCACCAACGTGGTAACTCGCGCCGCCCAAACCAAACGGGCTGTTGTACGCCCAGGCTACCGAGCGCTGGAACAGGGTTTTGCCTTTGGCTAACATGATTCCGCCGATCAAATCTGCACCGAGCTCCTCAAGTAGTTGAATGCTTTTGGCGATGTAGTTTTTGCCTGGCTCGCTGTGAGCGTCGATTCGAACAATGTAGTCGTGTTTGGCTTGCCTGATGGCGAGATTCATTCCGACAGTGGTGAGACCGCGCGGGTTCGGCACTAGGCGAATTCGCTTATCGCTTTTTGCTAGGCGTTCAGCAATTTCACTGGTCTTGTCGGTGGATGGTCCCAGCGCTAGAAGCAGCTCGCCTTCGAAGCCCTGCTCCAAAACTGACTTCACTGCATCCTCGAGGTGACCTTCCTCATTGAGGACCGGCATGATTACCGAAACGAAAGTCGTCATGGTTAGTCGACTGTGGTCGAGCCAACGAACTTGTTGTAGGCGGCGATAACTTTCTTTGGGTCGCCGTCCATGCGCAGTTCGCCCTTTTCAATCCAGATCACGCGGGTGCAGGTGTCAAGAATCGACTTCATGCTGTGGCTGACAAGAAATACGGTTCCGGCGTTTTCACGCATTTCACGCATGCGGGCTTCGGAACGGTTACGGAACTCCTGGTCACCAACTGCCAGTGCCTCGTCGATGATCAAGATGTCGTGGTCTTTAGAAGCAGCAATTGAAAAACGAAGCCGAGCCGACATTCCCTGAGAGTAGGTGCGCATCGGCAGACCAACGAAGTCTTGTAGACCGGCAAACTCGGTGATTTCGTCAACCTTATTGATGATCTCTTTTTTGGTGAACCCCATCGCTAGACCGCCGAGCAGAATGTTTTTCTCGCCAGAAAGGCTCGGAAGTAAAAGCCCACCGACGCCCAGCAGGTTTGGGCGAGCGTTAGCGTAAATCGCACCCTCGCTAGCCGGAGTCAGACCCGCCATGGCGCTCATCAAAGATGATTTACCAGAACCGTTGCTGCCGATGATTCCGATTGATTCACCCTCATAAACGGTGAACGAGACTCCCTTTACGGCATGCACTTCCTGAAGCTTCATTTTCTTGGAAAGTAGACCGCCACCGGCATTGCGTCGGGTCGCACGACGACCAGATGCGAAGACCTTGTAAACAATGTGAACGTTGTCGATGATTACCACCGGCTTGCGCTCGATTGGGGTCACAGTTTTCTTAGAAGTCGCGGCCATAGCGCTCCTCCGCTCCCCAGAAGAAAATCAACCCGAAAATAAAGACTCCGAACGACCAAAGCAAAACCGGAATCCACAGCGACGCATCCTGCGGGAAACCAACCACGAGGTAGCTTCTGGCAAGGTTCAAGAAGTCATAAATCGGGTTCAACTTGATCAGCTGCGAATAAATGCTGTCGACCGGAAAAATCTTGTCGACTGAAAAGAACACACCACTCACGTAGAACAAGATTCTCGACACGAAGGGCACCAGTTTGTTTAGGTCACGAACGTGAACGGTGATTCTCGCCATGATCATGGCCAACCCTAGGTTGAAAATAAACATCACCATGAGCAATGGGACGATCATCAGCCACCAGAACGAAATGGTTTGCTGAACCCCGATGAGAATTGCCGCCAAGACTAAAAGTTGGGGTAGCAACGTGATGGTCTGCGAGGTGACTATTGAGAGCGGAAGCAAAACCCTCGGAAACGAAAGGCTCTTGACTAAACCTGAGTTGGTAATGATGGCTCCAGCGCCACCGCTAAAAGAGCCTTGAATGTAGCTGAACAAAAACACACCGGTGAAGAGGAACGGCAGGAAGTTATCGGGACGATTGTCGCCAAGGATGAGACCGAAAATGAGACCGTAGGTTGCGGCCTGGATGGTTGGTAGTAGAACATTCCACCAACTGCCTAAACGGCTCCTGGCATTTCCCGCCTCGTTGGTGTACTTAGCCAGAGTGTAAGCAAAATCGACACGTCGGACTGCGTCGGCGATGTATCGCGGCAGGGTCGGCCTTGCGCCAACCTTGTGCAATCCATGCTCGAGTGCGTACTCTTCAGTACTCATGCTCGACGCTCCTGTCGTTTTGATTTACTACTTCAAGAAGTTTAGTAGTTACTTGTTTTTGGCAATGATTTCCGCAATTGCAGTTCTAATTGCGGGGTAGTCCGGGTAGCCGGGGTGGAAATCATTTTCCGGTACCAAATCCAACACTTTTAGGCCCCGCTTCTTAACCTTGTTGGCAAGCTCTAGATATGTGGCGAGCATGTCTTTTGGAATGTCGGTGGTTATCAAAGATTTACCGGCCGAGGCTACCTCTTGGAACCGCGTGAAAATGACGCTAGGGCTGATTTGTTTCAGGATTGCGGACTGAACTTCCTTTTGGCGGCGCATGCGATCAAAGTCTGAAGTGGTGTGTCTGGATCTGGCGTACCAAAGAGCGGTGTACCCGTCCATGTGTTGCTCGCCAACTTCAATCCAGCCCTTGGCATCCGAAGCGTCGTCCGCCTGCCCGCCAATCGGGAGTCGTTCTTTGACATCTATGGTTACCCCGCCAAGTGCATCAATGAGTTTCTTCACGGCACCCATCTCGATCATGATGTAGCTGGTGATCTTCAAACCGGTCACGCCCTCGACTGCGTCCTTGGTGGCTTCAACTCCGGGGGTGGACCCGTTCTTTTCAGCATCTGGATACAGCTCCGGGTGGTTGTCGGTCACGTTCTTGTAGAGGTAATTGATGAAACACTCGTTCGCACAGCTCCACCCATTTGGATAGACCGTCCAAAGCGGCGATTCGGCACTGAATGGAACCTTTTCAAGGTTTCTAGGAATTCCGATGACGGCCACTTTTCCGGTTTTCTCGGAAACGCTAAAAACTGAAATTGAGTCAGGTCGGATGCCGAATCGGTCGCTGCCGGCATCGGAGCCTAAGACCAAAATGTTGAATCGACCGTCAACCGGTTTGGTGCTGCCGCTCTGCTTGAAAATATCGCCGATTGCTGACGCACTGGAGGTGGAAACGTTTCCCGCATAAACGAGTGAGCTAGTGCCCACAACACCGACGACCAGGAACGAAGCCAGCAGCACCCAGCGTGAGCGACCCAGGACGCGGCCGAGCGCTGAAAGTCTCAGGGCATCTAAAGTGACGAGCGCGAAAAGCGCAGCGAAAACCCATAGATACCAGCCCAGGACGGTGGTAACAAATGGAACAGTCAGCACGGTGACTAACCACTTCTGGTTGATGAAAAACAGCAAGGCACCAATTGCAATCAACGCAAGGTTTACCAGGCTGAACCTTAATGCGAAGCGTCCTAGCTTTCGATTGCCACCCAAGAGTTGTGCGGTACCCGGAAATAAAGTTCCAAGGATTAGCAGCCACCAGGCACGCTTGCGCATCTGGATTGGATCCGCCCGAGACACATCACGGAACGGGCTTTTGCGTTGATCTAAATTTGAGATTTGAGCTTCTCGTTCTTCTCGGCTACAGCCACCTTGAGTGACTCGGTAAAGGCTTCAAGCTTTTCACTGAGCGAGCTGTCGCTGGCACCAATTATTCTTGCCGCCAAAATTCCGGCATTTCGAGCTCCGTTTATAGAAACCGTTGCGACCGGGATTCCGGCCGGCATTTGAACGATAGAAAGAAGTGAGTCCATGCCGTCCAGGGTTGCCAGCGCAACAGGGACACCCACGACCGGCAAGGTAGAAACGGAAGCGAGCATTCCGGGTAGATGCGCAGCCCCTCCAGCACCAGCGATAATCACCTTGATGCCACGACCGGCTGCCGCTTTGCCCCATTCGATCATGCGCTCTGGCGTGCGGTGTGCGGAAAGAACCTCAACCTCGAATGGGATACCAAATTCTTTGAGTGCGTTAGCGGCATCGGACATGACCGACCAGTCGGAATCCGACCCCATAACAACGCCTACAAGTGCTTTACTCATCGCCTTCAAGTTTAGGTGGATGGGATTCTTATCCCCGTAAGCACACGCTCGCTGCGGCTCGCGCTTCGCTCAACACTGATTCGGCAGCGGATCCCAAAACAGTAACGTGACCCATCTTGCGGCCAAGCCTTGCAGCCTTGCCGTAGGTGTGGAATTTGGCAGCTGGATGGGCCGCCATGGCGTTCGGGTAGGTGCTCACAAAATCGTTCTTATCGTCAACGCCGAGCAGGTTAATCATGACCGCATGCTCGGCAATCAACTCGGTGCTTCCCAGCGGAAGGTCCAACACTGCTCGCAGGTGCTGCTCGAACTGGCTGGTGCGTGAACCCTCGATACTGAAGTGACCCGAGTTGTGTGGCCTCATTGCCAGTTCGTTGATCAGGAAATCGCCGTCGGCAGTTTCGAATAGTTCGACCGCAAGGACTCCGGTCACTTCGAGACCCGAGGCCACGCTCTCGGCGATGCCAACTGCTCTAGCAAAAGCGTCAGGGTTGGTACCGGGTGCCGGAGCCAAAACTTCCGCACAAACACCGGCGCTCTGAACGGTTTGAACCAGCGGCCAGTGTTTGATGTCTCCGCTAGGACGTCTTGCCACCAATTGGGCCAGCTCGCGTACGAAGTCGACTTTCTGCTCGGCCAAAAGACTGCCGCCAAATTTGTCTAGATTGGCAAGCCATTCGCCGGCGTCGACCGCAGAGCGAACCACGGCGACACCTTTGCCGTCGTAGCCACCGATTGGGGTTTTCAAAATAGCAACGCCACCGTTTTCAGCGATGAAAACGTCCAACTCCGAAGCGGTTTTGATTTCCGCCCAGGCCGGCATTGGTAGACCCAACTCGGCCAACCGGCGCCTCATTTGAAGTTTGTTTTGTGCGAAACGAAGTGCGGCAGGCTTGGGCTGCACGCTAACCCCTTGAAGTTCTAAGCTTTCCAAAACGGCTAAAGGAACGTGCTCGTGATCAAAGGTGATTACGTCCACCGTTTGGGCAAACGCTGCCACCTGAGCAGGGTCGGAGTAGTCTCCGATCTGTGTTGCCGCCAGAGCAGCCGAAGAGCCCTCGGTTTCGGCGAAGACTTTTAACTCAAGCCCTAGAGCTAGGGCTGGCTCGATCATCATGCGGGCAAGCTGCCCACCGCCAATTACCCCAACGCGAAAACTCATGCCCCTATTTTCGCCTATGAAGCGATTGAAGTTCAGCCACAATTGCTTTTTGCTGAGCGTAGCCACGCAAAACAAACTCTTCATCGGAAGTCGTCGTAATGGTTATTCCTCGCATCGGCGATGAAGTTATCGAGGCAATTTCTGTCCAAGATAACTTGTGTCTGCGTGCAGATCCGAACCCGGTTGCAATCAATAGGCTGTCGGATTTCACATCAATAAACGTGGATGCGAATTTAAGTGCCGGCAGTAGCCAACTTATAGTGGCCGCTACTCCAGCCGTTACCCACATCGTATAAAAGGCCCACTCACCAAGTTCAAAAACCGAAAGGAAACTGACCGCGGCACTAATCACTGCGATAGAAATAATCGGCAGTGTGAGCATCGTCAACCTAGGACGCAGTCTCGCTAAATGACTCATCTTTTAATTGTGTCGCAGGTGTTCAATGTCACCGGCGGACACGGCCAATAGCGTTTCGCCGGCCGGCAAGGAGATTAGTAAGCGCCCAGTGGCGTCAATCCCAACCGCAGTACCCACTTGCTCTGAGCCGTCTGGGAAGGTGGCTCTCACCGGCAACCCAATCGTGGTGCACTCGCTTCGAACTTCTAACTCAGCCTTTTCGAAATCAACGAGCATCGCTTTTAGCTTTTCGAGATAAGAAGCCAAGAAATCGTCGGCCGTCCCGGACCAACCCTCAAGCAATAGGGAGGTGCTGTCTGCAATCGGCAGCTCTGCTTTCTCTAGGGTCAAATTGATTCCAGCGCCAACCACCACAGAATTTCCCCCTGGGATTAGTTCACTGAGAATTCCGGAAACCTTTTTGCCTTCGATCAGAACGTCATTTGGCCACTTGAGTTGAACCTCGCGTTCGGGCAAGGCGCTCTGCACGGCACTTTTCATGGCTACACCTGCAACCAGAGGCAGCCAGCCGAACTGTTCGAGCTGCCATTCGGGTTTTATCAACACCGAGATTGCTAATGACTTTCCAGCTGGCGAAACCCACTGCCGACCGACGCGCCCCCGGCCAGCGGTTTGGCTGGCGGCAACAAGGACCGAAAAGTTGGGAAATTCAATTGGTTTGGAGGTTGCTAGGGCAACCAGATCGGCATTGGTTGACCCGGTCGTTTCTAGAAAAACGAATCGGTTTGCAACTGCGGTGCTCTGTTTGAAGTCCATCGGCACAATGCTAACCTCTGGTCTTCGATACTCGGTTAGCGGTATCGTTGCTTTCATGACTGCCGACAAGCCAGACTATTCGACCACCGCCGGAAAACTAGCCGATCTTCGTGATCGCTACCACCAGGCGGTACACGCCAGTGGTGAAGCTGCAATCGAGAAGCAGCACGCCAAGGGCAAGAAGACCGCCCGCGAGCGCATCGAGATGCTGCTTGACCCAGGTTCGTTTGTTGAACTCGACGAGTTCGTTCGTCACCGCTCCACCGCATTCGGCATGGACAAGAACCGCCCATACGGTGACTCGGTGGTCACCGGAGTTGGAACCATTAACGGCCGCCAGGTGGCTCTGTTCTCTCAAGACTTCACAATTTTCGGTGGATCACTCGGAGAAGCTGCCGGAAACAAGATCATCAAGGTCATGGACCTCGCGATCGCTACCGGTGTTCCGCTGATTGGGATCCTCGACTCCGGAGGTGCTCGAATCCAAGAGGGTGTTATCGCTCTTGGCAAGTACGGAGAAATCTTCAAACGCAACACCATGGCCTCTGGTGTCATCCCTCAAATTTCGATCATCATGGGCCCGGCCGCCGGTGGAGCCGTCTACTCGCCTGCTCTAACCGACTTTGTAATCATGGTCGACAAGACCTCGAATATGTTCGTTACCGGACCAGACGTAATCAAGACCGTTACCGGTGAAGACGTTGGCATGGAGGAACTTGGTGGCGCCCTAACCCACAACAAGACCTCGGGTGTTGCACACTATCTGGCCTCAGACGAAGACGACGCTATCGACTACGCGCGTAACCTGCTGAGCTATCTTCCGGAGAACAACCTGAGCGAGACCGTGGTCTACGACGGCGCCGGCGAATTGGAAATCACCGAAGAAGATCGAGCTCTGAACTCGATCATTCCGGACTCTCCAAACCAGCCATACAACATGCAAGAAATCATCGAGTCAATCGTTGATGGCCATGAATTTTTGGAAGTTCAGCCACTGTTCGCTCCAAACATTTTGATTGGATTTGCCCGAATCGACGGACGCAGCGTAGGAATTGTTGCCAACCAGCCGTCCCAAATGGCGGGAACTCTGAACATCGAAGCTGGTGAAAAGGCCGCACGTTTCGTTCGATTCTGCGACGCCTTCTCGATTCCGATTCTGACCCTGGTTGACGTCCCAGGCTACCTACCTGGAACCGATCAGGAGTGGGCCGGCGTGATTCGTCGTGGGGCAAAACTTCTTTACGCATATGCCGAGGCCACCGTTCCGCTGGTCACCGTGATCACTCGTAAGGCTTACGGAGGCGCCTACATCGTTATGGGCTCAAAGCAATTGGGAGCCGACATCAACCTCGCCTGGCCAACCGCTGAAATCGCTGTGATGGGTGGGCAGGGCGCCGTAAACATTCTGTTCCGCGACAAGATCAAGGAAGCCGAAGAGTCTGGCGCCGACGTCAACGCGGTTCGTGCCCAACTAGCTGCCGAATACACCTACAACGTAGCTAACCCGTTCCTTGCTGCAGAACGAGGCGAGCTTGATGGAATCATCGAACCAGCGGCCACCCGCATCGACGTCATCAAGTCACTTCGCGCACTGCGCACCAAGCGAGCCAACCTGCCGCCAAAGAAGCACGGAAACATTCCGCTCTAATGACTGAACAAAACGAAGTCCAAGCCGAGATTCATGTAGTTCGCGGTGCGCCAACCGACTCAGAACTAGCCACGGTCATTGCCGTGCTCAACGCCGCCATGAACGAGACACAAGCAGCCAAGGCCAGAGCCCCGAAGCTCTACCGCTCAACCTGGGGTCGCAACAGCGCCATCCTTCGCGGAAGCCTTCAACCTGGTTTTGGTCAGTGGTCGGCTAGTTCCAGACCTGGACTCGACTGAGGCTCTATCCCCCAAAGTGTGGACACGGTTTCGTTTGGTATCCCCCTGCTAACCCGAAATACTAAAAGCAAGGAATCGCTAGATACTTTTGGGGATCTGATTCTGGGGAGGGTCTGATTTAAGACTCGGGGGAAAACCGGCAGAGGAATCTGCCGGTTTTTACGTTTAAAACTTGAGCCAAAGATCCGGAGCCTGAGTGCCAGGTCGAGTTGCCATTACTGTGACCAACCACTTCTCACTTCTTGGAGAGCGAATCACAATTTTTCCAGCGTGCACCGAATTCAGGGCATTCACCACCTTGTTCAAAACATTTGCCAGCTGTTCCTCGGTGATTGAATCAAGGCCACCCTCGTCAAGCAGAATCACCTGAACTCCCCTGGACCTGGCTGCCGCAGAAGCCGCCTTCACGGAGTCACTATTTAATCGCCTGCCGCGAATGTCATCTCTAAGCGATGCTTCTAGATTGAGCAGAGCCTCCCGGGCCGAATCTGACAGAACGGTTTTTGAGTTGGCCACCGACTCGAGCGCCGGAAGCGCCTGGGAAAGCACCGCTTGTAACCGCTTTTCGCGTTCTTGGTTGGCTGCCCTGACCCTTGCCAAAGCAGCCTCGGTAGCTAGTTCTTTACTTTGAAGTTCTTCAACCTCACGGTTCGCTCTTTTTAAAGACTTGGAAGTTGCCTGTCCCGCTGCGATTAGAACTACCATTCCCACTACACCCGCTGTTCCAATTCCCTCGAATCCTGCAGCCTGAACCACAATCGCGGTCACGATGCCGGCCGAAAGCCAAGCAATCGCCGCCTGCCCGCGTACCGCTAGAACGCCAAGAAGAACACCCATTCCACCTACATACCAACTCGCATAGGTTCCGGTCTGACCCGAGGCAATTCCAAGATTCCCAACAAATGATGTGGCTACCGCACCTAAGGCAATCAATGAACCCATGGGCCAACCAACGACTAGCCCGTCCTGCATTGAAACCGAAATGCCAATCGACGCTAGATAAAGAACGATTGAGAGGACTAGCAGGAAGTGATTGTCATAGCCTTCCCAAGAGAGTCCGCCGATTACCGCGTGAAAGGTTGCGAATGAAATGACGACTGCGGCCAAAATCCATCTAGGTACTTCAAGCATCTGGCGACCACCTCAAAACCACTGTCGCACCCTTGCGAGGTGCCGACTCAATCTTCGCAAAACCGCCAACGTGTTCCATTCGACGATGAATTGAGTTCCTAACGCCAAATCTGTCTTTCGGAACTTTTGAAACCCAAAAGCCTCGGCCGTTATCTTTCACAACTACCTTCAAACCGTGATGGTCGGCTTTCAACCTGACCTCCCGCTCGGCTTTCGGGCCCGCGTGCTGAACACTGTTAGTCAAGGCTTGAATGGTTGCCTCAGAAATCGCTAACCCAACCTGGGTTGGAATTAGAAATACTGCTGAATTGCTCAGGTTTACCGAACAGCCCTCGAAGCCTCGTTCGATAGTGGAGCGCAATGCATCCAGGTACGCTCCCACAGAGACCGCTTGAACTTCTCGGGGATCTTCCGAATACGCGGCCTGAACTCGGTCAGCCGCATCTCTGGCGCTCTGCGCTGCGAGTATTTGTTGGTCAGTAGAACTAGCTTTCGCTGCCAGGAGGAGAGTTGTTAGAACTGAGTCATGGACTAGGTCATCAAGCCGGTGGCGTTCAAACTCTGTGGCTTCACGCACCGCTCGTTGCACCGCGAGTTCAGCCGATTCCTCGTTCTTCCGGTCAACTCGAAGGGCGGCGGCTCGGAGCAGTCCGACTAATGTGAGTACCGCTGCGGAAAATAGTACGATGTAGGCGGCGTCTAGCAGCGCACTCCCCAAAGAACCGCTTCCACCTATTTCTGACTCTCGGAGAATCAGCCAAGATAAGGGCATCAGCACCAGGTAAGAGACCGACCACCATTTGGTGAGGTACATCCCCATTGCCATCGACGCCGTGCCCGTAGCCCACCAGAGCCACGGTCGAAACCCCTCGGCGAACACTGCGTCGGGTAAGACCGAGAACGGATAAACGATGAACGCAATGGCGTAGGCAAGGCCGTGGAAAACGTAGGCCCGCCTATGAGCTGTACCAAACCAGAAGGAAGCAACCGCGTAAAGTTGCGTCGCTAAAATCAGACCGATTGACGCATAGAGAATTGTTGAATCTAAATACTTGGTTTGGTAGACGGCATTGGCGATGGTCTCAAAGGTGGTTGCTAGTGCGGCTAATGAGAAAACACGTCCCACAATCTTGTCGATTCTGGTGCGGGCGAATGTTGATTCGTTTCTCTCGCTAACCGACATCTTCGATGAGCCCATCCTCGAGCGCACGCTTCAAGAAATCAGTTTTGTCGGTAACCGGGCGTCCGACATCGGCGTACTTCGTGCGCACTCGATCGATGTGTTCTTTTACAGTGCTAGGTGCGATCTTGAGATCAAACGCGATCTGGCGCTGGGTTAGTCCGGATGCATAACGAGAAAGGACTTCGCGTTCTCGAGGAGAAAGCTTGGCGTCTTTAAAGTCAATGTCGGAATCGATTGCCGCTGTGGTTTGCAGGTTATTGATGTAAACACCGTGGGAAACCAGATAGATAGCCTTGGCCAAATCTTCCATGCTCTGCGATTTGGTGACCACCGCTGCGGCACCGGCTTTAACGGCTGCCCTGATCAGGTGGTTCTTGTCGCCAATCGAGTAGACGAGCACCTGAATGCCGCGCTCGACGAATGCTGTGACGTTGTCTTGAACGTTTGAACCGTCTGCCAAAGAAAGATCGAGAACTGCAACTTGAGCTTGACTATTCCCGAGCGCAGCCAGGCAGGAACTGACATTTGGTCCGTCTGCCAAAAGGTTGAAGTTGAAATCCGCGCAGGCAGATCGAAAACCGAACCGGATGGCGTCATGGTCATCCACGATGACAACATCCACCCGCTCCGCTCCGGGGCCAATTTTCAACTCGGTCATTTTCGAATCAGGCTGGCAATCGTTTCGATGTGGTGGGTGTGCGGAAAGAGATCAAAGGCGCGAATTCCTGCCAGTTCGTAGTTTTCCGTCAATTGCTTTAAGTCGCGTGCCAATGCAATCGGGTCGCAGGCAACATAAACGATGTGCTTCGGGGCAAGTTTTAGAAGCTGGCCCACAACTTTGCCACCGGCACCAGACCGAGGCGGGTCGAGTACGACCGTGGCTTCGCCGGTCTCATCTTTGTGCGTGGCCATGAAACGTTCAACCGGCTCGCAAACCGCCTTCACGTTTGGAAGATCTTTTAGGTTTAGAGTTGCGTCGGCGGTGGCCTGCTTGAAAGATTCAACCGTGGTCATGCGAAGTTCGCTTCCAAACTTAGCCGCAATGGTTCCTGTGAAGAGGCCAACCCCTCCGTAAAGGTCTAAGTTGTTTGCTCCGAGTTTCAGACAGCCTGACTTCTCAATAAAGTCGTTTACGGCCGAGGTCAGAACTTCCGGAGCTTTTTTGTGAACCTGCCAAAAACCGCCGCCGGTGATTCGGAAGGTGCGTCCGCCGGCTCGTTCTATGAGACGCTCATCGCCTTGAAGTTTTTTGTCGATGAGCCACTGCACCTGGCCGGTGCTCGAAGCCATGACCTCAATCTTTTCGACGCTCTGGTAGTTCTTGGTTTGAAACGAAAGTTCTTGAATGTCCTCGGTTGCCAAAGGCAGTGATTTGACTCGAACCACCTCGTGGCTGCGCTCGCGAAAAGGACCCACGAAACCCTGCTCATCAACATGAAGTTGGATGCGGGTGCGATAGCCCAGACCGTTTGCCTCGTTGTCGCCAGGTGCCGATTCTACGGGCACCCGAAGTTTGATTCCCGCGAAGCGGTCTAGAGCTTCCTCTAGGACGTCGGCTTTAAGTTCGCGTTGACGGTCTAGTTTGATGTGTCCGAACTCGGCGCCGCCGGCTCCACCCAACCCGGCTTCCGCCCAAACGTGCTCGACCCGATCTGGTGATGCTTCGAGAATCTGAATCGGCTCGGCTCGGCAGAAACCCTTGCCGGCATCCTCGAAAACTCGAACCTTGGCCTTCTCGCCAGGTAGAACGTGAGATACAAAAACCACTCGACCCTCATGACGCGCTACAAAGATGCCGCCGTGGGCAACTTTCTCAATAACCACTTCAAAGGAGCGGCCGATCCAGGATTCAGTCTTGTTCACCTGTTAAGTGTGCCAGAATCTAGGCGTGACTAGGCTCGTTCTCGCATCCACTTCTCCGGCAAGGCTTTCGCTTCTTCGCGCCGGGGGAATCGAACCCGTGACGATTTCTCCAGGTGTCGATGAGGAAGCCGTGGCCGCTCGCGCCGAAAAAGCAGGGCTTATTGGCAGCTCCCAAGACCTGGTGCTCCTGCTCGCAAAGGCCAAGGCCGAAGCTGTAGTCAACCACCCCGACGCCCAAGACGCCATTATCATCGGGTGCGATTCGGCTCTGGAATTTGAGGGTGAAACCCTCGGTAAGCCTCATGAGCCCGCGGTTGCTACCGAGCGCTGGAAGCGCCTCCGCGGAAACTGGGGAACACTCCATTCCGGACACTGGCTAATTGACAATCGATCCGGAAGTTCGATGCCACCGGCTACCGGAAAAACCTCTTCGACGGTGGTTCACTTTGCCGACATTTCGGATCGAGAAATCGATGCCTATGTGGCCACTGGTGAGCCGCTTGAGGTTGCTGGAGCATTCACAGTAGACAGCCTGGGTGGAGCTTTCATCTCCCGAATCGAAGGCGACACTCATACCGTCATCGGTCTATCGCTACCCACCCTCAGAGAACTCAGCCACGTGCTGGGCGTCGACTACACCAGTTTTTGGAACCGCTAAACCTCGCTCTAACGAATAGGCTTATCTCCATGACGAATCGCAAGATCACAAAAGTTCTGATTGCCAACCGCGGCGAAATTGCTGTGCGAATTGCTCGCGCCGCCAAGGATTCGGGAATCGCTTCGGTTGCCGTCTATGCCGATCAAGACCGCGATGCCCTGCACGTTAAGGTATCCGACGAAGCGTATGCCCTGGATGGCACCACCTCGGCTGAAACCTATTTGGTGATCGACAAGCTTTTGAAGATTGCTCGCCAGTCTGGCGCAAACGCCATTCACCCCGGCTACGGCTTCCTGGCTGAAAACGCCGAGTTTGCGCGGAAAGTAATTGAAGCCGGGATCATTTGGATTGGCCCTACCCCGGAAGCGATTGAACGTCTCGGGGATAAAGTCTCGGCTCGTCACGTTGCTGAAAAAGTTGGGGCGCCACTTGCCCCTGGCACCATTAACCCGGTTGAGGGCGCCAGCGAAGTTTTGGATTTCGTAAAGGAACATGGTCTTCCGGTTGCCATCAAGGCTGCGTTCGGTGGCGGTGGCCGAGGCATCAAGGTCGCCTACAAGCAAGAAGAAGTTGCCGAGCTTTTCGAGTCGGCTACCCGCGAAGCCATTGCAGCCTTTGGTCGTGGAGAGTGCTTTGTTGAAAAGTACTTGCAAAAGCCTCGTCACGTTGAGACCCAGTGCCTAGCCGACGAATACGGCAACGTCGTTGTGGTCTCGACCCGCGACTGCTCGCTTCAGCGTCGCCACCAAAAACTTGTTGAAGAAGCACCGGCTCCATTCCTGACCGATGATCAGGTCCAGCGCCTCTACGAATCTTCCAAGGCAATCTTGAAAGAGGTTGGCTATGTTGGTGCCGGAACCTGTGAGTTCCTAGTGGCCCAAGATGGCACCATCTCGTTCCTCGAGGTAAACACCCGACTTCAGGTAGAGCACCCGGTCTCGGAAGAGGTCACCGGGCTAGATCTAGTGCGCGAACAGTTCCGCATCGCCGAAGGCGGCAAGCTCGACTACTCAGACCCTGAGGTTCGCGGGCACTCGTTTGAGTTCCGAATCAACGGCGAAGACCCCGGCAAAAACTTCATGCCAGCACCTGGCCCAGTCCACGTGTTCAAAGCACCCGGCGGCCCCGGCGTTCGGGTTGACACCGGTGTTGAATCAGGAGATGTCATTTCCGGTTCATTCGACTCAATGATTGCCAAACTCATCGTTACCGGCAAGGACCGAACCGAAGCCCTAGCCCGCGCTCGCAGAGCACTCGCCGAAATAGAAGTTCACGGTCTACCAACTGTTCTACCGTTCCACCAGAAAATCGTGAACGACCCAGCCTTCATTGGCAAAGATGGAAAATTCGGCATCTACACTCGCTGGATCGAAACCGAGTGGGAAAACGACATCCCGGCTTGGGTTGGCATCAGCGAGCTTCCGGGTGATAGTTCGCCTCGAAACAACGTCGTGGTTGAGGTAAATGGAAAGCGAATTGAAGTTTCACTACCGTCACTCCTTGGCGCCTCGGCTCAGGTTTCTAATGCCGGTCCGGCGCCGAAGCGCAAGAGTCACACCGCTGCCGGCACTGGCAGAAGTGGAAAGTCGGTTCTTGCCGACATGCAGTCTAGCGTTGTAAAGATTGCTGTTTCCGAGGGCGACGTCGTTGAGGTTGGCCAGACCATCATCGTGCTGGAAGCCATGAAGATGGAGCAGCCGATTAAGGCTCACAAGGCTGGAACCATCGCAAACATCAAGGCCGTGATTGGAACCACCGTTCCAGCCGGAACCTTGCTAATGGAAATCGAAGACTAAAAACTAAACGTTTGGTCGGTGCAGAGCCCTGGCTGCCTCGGTAACCGATTCCGACATGGACGGATAGACGGCGAAAGTCTTGGCAACCTGATCCACGTTTAGACGGTTTTCCACCGCGAGCGCAATCGGGTAAATAAGTTCGCTGGCGCGAGGAGCAACCACGACGCCTCCAATCACAGTTCCCGATCCAGCCGAGCAGAATAGCTTCACGAAGCCGTCCTGGATTCCGGCAATCTTAGCGCGAGGGTTGGCTTCGACCATTACTTTGTAAATTGAACCGTCGACCAGGCCATCTTCGATTGCCTTTTGCGACCAACCGACCGATGCGATTTCAGGGTTGGTGAAAACGTTGGCTGCCACGTTTCTGAGTTCTGCTGGCATTGCCACGTCGCCCATGGTGTGGAACACCGCGGTGCGTCCCTGCATTGCGCTAACCGAAGCTAGCGGGAAGAAGTTGGTGCAGTCGCCCACGCCGTAGACGTTGGCTCGGCTGGTTCTGGCAACCTTGTTGACCACGATGTGCCCACTTTCGTTGAGCTCGATGCCCGCCTCTTCAAGGCCCAGTCCGGCGGTGTTAGGGATCGAACCAACCGCCATCAGACAGTGGGAGCCTTTCACAACGCTTCCATCAGAGAGGGTGACCTCTACGCCGCTACCGGTGTTCACAGCAGACTCGGCTCGAGACTTGCTGAGTACTTGCATTCCGTTTCGGCGGAAAACTTCTTCGATTAGCTCGGCGGCGTCTTGGTCCTCACCTGGCAGAACGGTATCTCGAGATGAAATCAGGGTGACCTGCGAACCTAGACCACGATAGGCCGAGGCAAATTCGGCACCGGTTACACCCGAGCCAACCACAATCATGTGCTCTGGAAGTTCTTTTAGTTTGTAAAGATCCAGCCAGGTGAGGATTCGCTCACCGTCTGGTTTCGCGGAGTCTAAAGTTCTCGGATGTGCACCAACTGCCACGATGATGGTCTTCGCTTCGAGGCGCTCCTCTTTTTCATCGGCATGCTTAGCAATCACAAAGTGGTTGCCATCCAGCCGACCCATTCCTTCAATCACGCGAACGCCTTGAGCCATGAGGTTGTTCCTCATATCTTCAGACTGTTCCTTCGCAATTCCGACCAGGCGCTCGTTGATCGCTTCGAGATCTAAATCAACTTTTGGATCGATTTCTTTGCCATCGGCCATAAAACGTAGGCCAAGAGTGGCCGCACGGCGAACCGAATCGGCTGCCTCGGCTGTGGCAATCAGTGCTTTAGATGGTACGACGTCGGTGAGCACAGCAGAACCGCCGACTCCGTTACGTTCGATTAGTGTGACTTCGGCACCAAGCTGGATGCCAGCTAGTGCTGCTTCATATCCCCCGGGGCCGCCACCAATTATTACGATGTGATGTTTCTTTTTTGACACAGTGCTCACCCTTAGAATCTAACCCATGACCAATCTTTTAGATGACCCAAAAGCCGACCCATTCGATGTTGCTAAGAAAGCTGCGGCAAAAATCGCTGAACTTACCGGTGTTGCCAAGCACGACATCGCACTCACCCTGGGTTCGGGTTGGGCAAAGGCTGCCGACCTGATTGGTGAAACCGTTGCCACCATCGACGCCACCGAAGTGCCTGGCTTTTCCAAGCCGGTAGTTGAAGGCCACGTTGCCACTATCAGATCGATTTTGCTGCCGAGCGGCAAGCACGCTCTAGTTCTCGGCGCCCGCACCCACTTCTACGAGGGTCACGGGGTTCGCCGCGTGGTTCATGGGGTTCGCACCGCAGCCGCAGCCGGAGTCCAGGTCATGGTTCTCACCAATGGAGCCGGTGGCATCAAGGAGTCCTGGAAGCCAGGCACTCCAGTGCTAATCAGCGATCACATTAACTTCACTTCCGCCTCGGCTATCGAAGGTGCCAAGTTTGTTGACCTCACCGACGCCTACAGCCCGCGACTTCGCGACCTTGCCAGAAGCGTTGACGCAACTCTCGACGAAGGCGTCTACATGCAGTTCCGTGGGCCGCACTACGAAACCCCGGCTGAGGTTCAGATGGCAAAGGGTATGGGTGCTCACCTGGTTGGTATGTCGACCGCACTGGAGACCATCGCCGCACGCGAAAGCGGGCTTGAGGTGCTCGGCTTTTCGCTCATGACCAACCTTGCCGCAGGCATCCAAGACCACCCGCTTTCTCACCAAGAGGTGTTGGAAGCCGGTCGTGAGGCAGAAGCTCGCATCAGCGCGCTGTTGGCCGAAATCGTCGGTCGCATCTAAATGTCGCTTTTGGAACAGGCAAAGTCCTGGCTCGCTCAGGATCCTGATCCGATTACCCGCAATCAACTTCAAGCGTTGATTGCTTCAGGTAACGAGGACGAATTACAAAAAGCTTTCATTCCTAGAATCACTTTTGGCACCGCTGGTCTTCGAGGCGAACTGGGGGCCGGAGCTGCACGCATGAACCGGGTTGTGGTGGCTCAGGCTGCCCGAGGAATCGCCGACTACCTATTGGAACGCGAAAGTAATCCTTCGGTGGTCATCGGGTTCGACGGTCGAATCAACTCCGACGTCTTCGCCAAAGACAGTGCCGAAATTCTGGCGGGAGCCGGAGTTGCGGTTACCTTGTTTGAGTCTTTCGTTCCAACTCCGGTCCTCTCCCACTCGGTTAAGTTCGGTGGTTTTTCGGCGGGCATTATGGTTACCGCTAGCCACAACCCTCCGAACGACAACGGCTACAAGGTTTATCTCGGCGGTGATTTTGGTGGAAGCCAGATCATTTCTCCGATCGACCGCGATATTGAAGCAAAAATCTCTGCGGTTGCCGAAACTCTCACCTTTGACGAACTCCCAAAGTCGGTCGACTTTGTGGTTGGGGGCGAAGCCCTGCGCGAGGCTTACTACGAATCCACCTTGAAGTTGACTCAAGGTCACAAGTTTGGTGGCGGGCTGAAAGTCGTTTACTCAGCAATGCACGGCGTTGGTCTAGAAACCCTCACCGAGCTTTTGAAGCGCGCCGGTGCCGAAGATTTGATTCTGGTGGCCGAACAGGTTCACCCCGATGGCTCGTTTCCAACCACACCGTTTCCGAACCCGGAAGAGCCTGGCGCCATGGACCTTTCGTTTGCGAAGGCTTCCGCGGTTGATGCCGACCTCGTCATTGCCACCGATCCGGATGCCGACCGACTGGCGATTGGTATCCGGGCCGCTGGGGGCTTCACCCGTTTGGCTGGTGACGAGGTTGGTCTAATCCTTGCCCACGAACTGGCTACCCGAGCGGGAGCTTCTGGCGTAATGGCTAATTCCATTGTTTCCTCAAGTTGCCTGGAGCGAGTAGCCTCGGCGAACGGCCTCGAATATCGCCAGACCTTGACTGGATTCAAGTGGATTATGCAGGTGCCGAACCTTTTGTTCGGCTACGAGGAAGCACTCGGATACGCGGTTGATCCAACCCGCACCCCCGACAAAGATGGCATCTCAGCGGCCCTGGTTGCACTAACCATTGTCGACCGGTTGAGACAGGCCGGCAAGACCCTCGGCGAACACCTTGCTGAACTCAAGCAAAAATACGCCTACCGCCCGACCGCCCAGGTGAGCGTTCGAGTTGAGAGCAAGGCGGCGGTTCGTGAAATCTTAGACCGCCTCACCGCTACTCCTCCGACACAACTGCAGGGTAAAAGTCTTTCGGTGGTCGACCTGTCAAAGCCAGCCGGAGATCTCCCGCCAACCGATGGCCTCAAGTTGGAGATCGATGGCGGAGACTGGGTAATTCTGCGCCCGTCGGGCACCGAACCGAAGTTCAAGGCTTACGTTGAAACCAGCGAAGAAAACTTAGAGGCGCTTAAGTCTGAAGTGAAAAAGTTGCTCGTTTAGAGGAGAGCTTTGGTGAGCGCTCGTTTAATCTCGTCGATATCGATGACGTGACGAATCGGAATGATTTCAGCGTTCAGTCCTTGAAGAATCGGTACGAGTTCTTCGGTGGTCATCACAATATTCGCGAAAGCACCAATCTGGCGGGCCTCGGCAACGCCAACCGCTTCCACGGTGGCTCCTTCGTATTGGATTGCGGCTAGCGCTTTCTCAATGTTGTTTTTCAAGATGACACTGGTTCCATAGCCGAGACCACATACCGCAACGATTCGCATTAGTTCATTCTCCCAGAATGCCTTCGAGCAAGAGCTCGATTTGAGCGGAATTGCCACCATTTATGAGAGTATTTCGATTTTGTTCATCCGACAGTAACTCGGCCAAAGCCCCGAGGGCCTCGATGTGACTATCGTGGTCCTTGGCTGCCATGGCAAAAACCGCCTTGACCAACTTGCCAGAACCGAAGTCGACCCACTCTTCGAGAATCGCCAGAGAAATTGAATTTGCCAAGACCTCCTCACCAGGAGCAGCGTGAGCCAGAGCCACGCCATCGATCAAAACAATGTAGGGCCCGAGCTCTTCGACAACTCGGATCATCGAGTCGACATAGGACGGCTTGGCATGCCCGGCATCCACCAACAACTCGCCAGCGGCGGTGATTGCTTCAACCCAGGTTTCGGCGCGAACGCCAACTTTCAGAAGTGTCACTAGGAACGTGCCTTAGCGAAGCCTTCTTGAATCAGTTCCATCAGCTCTTCGCGCGCATCGAGTGTCTGGAAACACGCCTCGGCCGCGTTCAACTGCAACTGCTCAAGGTCGTCGAGGTCAAAGTCGAAGTGCTCCACCAACTGCTCAAGCTCACGGGTCACCGAAGTTCCACTCATGAGTCGGTTGTCTGGGCTGATCGTGACTCGGAATCCCAGATCAAAAAGAATCGCAACCGGGTGGTCCACAAACTCGTCACCAAGGTCTGCGATTGCGCCGGTTTGCATGTTCGAGGTTGGGCAGAGTTCAAGAGCGATCTGACGGAAGTGAACCCACTCAGCAACCTCACCAAGCTGCACGTAGTCGCGGCCATCCTCTTCTCGCATCAGCAGGTCCTGATAGATGCGAACGCCGTGCCCGAGGCGCAGGGTTCGACCGGCAACGATTGCGTCGCGAATGCTTTCCACGCCATCGGCTTCACCGGCGTGAACCGTGGTTGGGAACATGTTTTCGGCTAGGTAGTCGAAAGCCTCTTTGTGGTTGCTGGCTGGGAATCCAGCCTCTGCTCCGGCGATGTCAAAACCGACCACTCCGTTGTCACGATGACGAACTGCCAACTCGGCAATCTCTAGCCCGCGGTTGTTGTGACGCATTGCGGTGATCAGCTGACCGGTTCGAATGTAACCACCGGCTTCCTCCACGGCTTCAATGCCCTGTTCCAAACCGTCTTGAACAGCTTCAACAACTTCGTCTAGTGAAAGACCCTTGGAGAGGTGCTGTTCGGGAGCCCAGCGGATCTCTCCGTAAATGACGCCGTCCTTGTGAAGGTCTTCAACAAACTCCTTGGCAACGCGGGTCAAACCGTGTTTGGTTTGCATAACGGCGGTTGTAACGTCGAAGGTTTTCAGATACTCAACCAACGAGCCCGAGTTTGCTGACTCCAAAAACCAGTTCTCTAAGTCAATTGCGTTGTCAGCAGGAAGTTCCAGCCCCATCTCTCCAGCCAATTCGATGATGGTCTGAGGGCGCAGCCCTCCGTCGAGGTGATCGTGCAGCGAGATTTTTGGCAGTTTTGAGATGTTCATCTTTCGATTCCTACTTTTCTATCTAACGGTTGTTTCGAATTTGGCAGAGAGTTCGGAGAGTTTTTCAATTTCCCCCAGCGGAAGCACTAACTCGTGTTCAGGAGCAAGTTTGAGATCCCCGCTGTTGTAGTCGGCTACGACCGACCCGGCAAAACCTCCAATGAAGTCGCCTTCTAAATCGGCGGCCACGGACTCAACGAATCGGTTGACCACGGTCGGGATAATAGTGGTGCCTAATTGACCCTTAATCTCACCGTATTGAGGTTTTTCGAAAAGGTCTCGGCCATAGCCAACTAGCAGGGTTCGCTCGCGCAATTCATTTGCCGCGAACACAGTTAGGTCGGGTTCGCAACCAAATGGTAGGGCAACATCAACGCCAGCCAATGCCTGTTCATCGGTTCGAACCAGGGTCTGCACTTCAGTTTCAAGGTCGAACTCCCTGGCGCCCGCGCGAACGCCGTCGAGATAAAGCGGGTGAACCTGTTCTGCGCAGACCACGGCAATTTCATGCCTGGTCGAAATGCTGGCCGCGATGTGTCCGGCTAGCACTCCCGCGGTAAAAACGTCAATCCGGTGGATTGCTAGATTCTGTCGCTCCTCGGTTAGTAGCTCGGGATCATCGCCTTCGGTAATCAACAGGAAGTTCACTTCAGGATATTTTTCGCTGGCATCATCGACCAAAGCGTCGAAGTTGTTTGAGGCAACCGCGATGAGTCGGCATTCGTCCTTGACCAGCTCGCTCACCCTCTTGGGGAAGTTCGCAAAGGTGGCTTCAGACTGTGACTTCTTTACGCCGTAGGCGACCACGCTTTGGTTAAGCGCATAGGTGGCCAGCTCGTTGATTCCAGGTAGGTCGGATGCCCCTTCGGTAACCAAGCAGGCGCGGTAGTCAACCTTCGTTAGTGGTGCATTGTCCGGCAAAGTTGAACAACCGGAGACGGCTAGGGTGAGCCCCAAACTCGCAGCAATCAGCGAGCGTTTGAGGTTCCTGGAATTTTCAAGCACAGCCCCAAGTTTAAGCCCAAGGATACAAAGATGGCTCCAGTCAAAAGGGTAGAATTGGAAACGTCGCTTCAGAGTTGAAACATCAGGAGGCATCTTGCCAACCAAGCCAGCAGGCACCCTTTACCGGGGAAAAATCGGCATGTGGTCGTGGGTTCTACACCGCATCACAGGCGTAGCCATTTTCTTTTTTCTCCTAGTCCACGTTCTAGACACTGCCTTGGTTCGCGTGAGCCCAGAGGCTTATAACGAGGTCATCGAAACTTACAAAACCCCAATCATTGGCATTGCCGAACTCGGTCTTGTGGCGGCGGTTTTGTACCACGGATTCAACGGTTTGCGCGTGATTTTGATCGACTTCTGGAGCAAGGGCGCTAAATACCAGGCTCTGATGTTCTGGATAGTTATCGCAATTACCGTGGTTACCCTGGCGTATTTCGCACCTCGCCACATTGCCCACATCATCGAATACCTCCAGGCAGGTAAATAATGGTCACCATCGAAACTCCTCGTAGCCCACGCAGCCGTAAGTCGGCTAACCGCGAAAAGCTGGCATGGCTGTTCATGCGCGCTTCTGGTGTAATTCTCATCTTCCTAGTCTTCGGACACCTCTACATCAACCTCTTCACTGGCGACGGCATCAAGGCCATCGACTTCGCATTCGTGGCTGGAAAGTGGGCCAACCCGTTCTGGCAGGTCTGGGACACCGCCATGCTTTGGTTGGCTCTGATTCACGGCACCAACGGTATGCGCACCCTGGTTAACGACTACAGCGAGCGCGAGAAAGTGCGCAAGATCTTGGTGGTCTCACTTTGGACCGTTTGTATTCTGCTCATCATCCTGGGCACTTTGGTTACCACCACCTTTGACCCATGCCCAGACACCCATTCAGCAGCGCTCCTGCCTGAATTCTGCAGCGTTAAGTAGAAGAGAAACCAATTGACGAAACCTAAGGTTCACAACCACCAGTACGACGTAGTAATCGTGGGAGCGGGTGGCGCCGGAATGCGCGCTGCCATCGAGGCTGGGCCACACGCTAAGACTGCGGTTATCTCAAAGCTCTTCCCAACCCGCTCGCACACCGGTGCCGCGCAGGGTGGTATGGCCGCGGCTCTAGCCAACGTTGAAGAAGACAGCTGGGAATGGCACACCTTCGACACCGTCAAGGGTGGCGACTACCTAGTAGACCAGGACGCCGCCGAGATTCTTGCGAAAGAGTCAGTTCAGGCCGTCATCGACCTAGAAAACATGGGTCTGCCGTTCAACCGCACCCCGGATGGCAAGATCGACCAACGTCGTTTCGGTGGTCACACCCGCGACCACGGTAAGGCTCCAGTTCGTCGTAGCTGTTACGCAGCCGACCGCACCGGCCACATGATTTTGCAGACACTTTACCAAAACTGTGTCCGTCTCGGCATCGAGTTCTACAACGAGTTCTACGTTCTCGACCTAGTGATGAACACCGTCGACGGCGAAGAGCGTCCTAGTGCCGTTGTTGCCTACGAACTAGCCACCGGTGAGATTCACATCTTCCAGGGCAAGTCGATCGTGTTCGCAACCGGCGGCTTTGGCAAAATCTTCAAGACCACCTCGAACGCTCACACCCTAACCGGCGACGGCGTTGGCATCATCTGGCGCAAGGGTCTTCCACTGGAAGACATGGAGTTCTACCAGTTCCACCCAACCGGTCTTGCCGGACTGGGCATCCTGCTTTCCGAGGCAGCCCGTGGTGAAGGTGGAATCCTCCGCAACGCATCCGGTGAGCGCTTCATGGAACGCTACGCACCAACCATCAAGGACCTAGCTCCTCGTGACATGGTTGCCAGAGCTATGGCCAACGAAGTGCGCGAAGGTCGCGGCGCTGGTCCACACAAGGACTACGTACTGCTCGACCTAACCCACCTCCCACCAGAGGTAATCGATGCCAAGCTTCCAGACATCACCGAGTTTGCTCGCACCTACCTCGGTGTCGAGCCTTACACCGAGCCAGTTCCGGTTTTCCCAACCGCGCACTACGCAATGGGTGGAATTCCAACTAACATCAAGGCCGAGGTTCTTCGCAACAACAAGAAAGTTGTTCCTGGACTATACGCCGCCGGTGAATGTGCCTGCGTTTCGGTTCACGGAGCCAACCGCCTAGGAACCAACTCGCTACTAGACATCAACGTCTTCGGTAAGCGTGCTGGAATCTACGCTGTTGAATACGCCAAGACTGCCAAGCACGTGCCAGTTCCTAAGGACGCCGCCAAGGACGTCCTAGAACTGATCGAAGCCATGCAGAACTCCACCGGTACCGAGAAGATCGCAGTTCTTCGCAAAGAACTTCAGGACACCATGGACAAGAACGCTCAGGTGTACCGCACCGAAGAGTCCCTCGACGAAGCGCTAGCCGTCATCGCTGATCTTCGCGAGCGCTACAAGAACATTCACGTCCAAGACAAGGGAACTCGCTTCAACACCGACCTTCTCGAAGCGATTGAGCTGGGCTTCCTATTCGACCTCGCCGAAGTTCTAGTGGTCACCTCGAAGGAACGTCGCGAAAGCCGCGGCGGTCACTTCCGGGAAGACTACCCAACTCGCAACGACGAGAAGTTCATGGTTCACTCCATGGCCTACAAGACCGACAAGCCTGGCAAGAAGCCAGGTTCTGGAATCAAGATCGACTGGAAGCCAGTCGTCATCACCAACTACCCACCGATGGAGCGTAAGTACTAATGTCTACCGCAGTCGCTGAAAACACCGAGATTGGTGTGGTTCCAAGCTTCACCGTGACCCTGTTCGTTCGTCGCTTCAACAAGGAAGATGGCGAAGAGGCTCGTTGGCAAGACTTCGACGTGACCGTTCACGGCACCGACCGCGTTCTAGACGCCCTCCACAAAATCAAGTGGGAACAGGACGGCTCGCTTACCTTCCGTCGCAGTTGTGCTCACGGTGTCTGTGGCTCTGACGCTATGCGCATCAACGGTCGCAACCGCCTAGCCTGCAAGACCCTGATCAAAGACCTTGACATCACTCAGCCCATCTACGTTGAGCCAATCAAGGGCCTTGAGGTAGAAAAAGACCTAGTCGTAAACATGGAGCCGTTCTACCAGGCCTACCGCGACGTCAAGCCATTCCTAATCGCTTCCGATAAGCCAAAAGCCGAGCGCATTCAGACCCCTGAAGACCGCGAGCGCTTCGACATGACCACCAAGTGCATCCTCTGCGCAGCCTGCACCTCTAGCTGCCCAGTTTTTTGGACCGACGGTCAGTACTTCGGCCCAGCCGCCATCGTGAACGCACACCGCTTCATCTTCGACTCCCGCGACGAAGCAGCCGACGTTCGTCTTGAGATTTTGAACGACAAAGAGGGTGTCTGGCGTTGCCGCACCACCTTCAACTGCACCGAGGCTTGCCCGCGCGGTATTGAAGTTACCCGCGCCATCGCCGAAGTCAAGCAGGCCATCCTCCGCGGCAAGCCGTAGCCTATGCCGCAGCGCCTAAAAGCTCTGCTGCTAGCCTCAACTCTGATTCTGGGTTTACTGGTTGGGGTTTCGCCTGCCAGCGCTGTCACCTCGCTAAAAGAAGGCAACGACCCTGCAGCCGTTCTCTTCGATCCACTCAAACCGATTTCCGTCGAGGTCATGAGCGCTCTCGGTGGCCCTCCGCTCACTCGAAAGTACCTAGACTCCGACACTTACCGTCGAGCCACAATCAAGATCACTCTCTCGGGCACTAACCGTTACGTGATCATCCGCGACGTCGGCGTTCGCCAGAAGGGCTCTCACACCAGGCGCTTCCAGAAGATGTCGCTCAAGATCAAATTCGACGCCTTCGTGCAGAAACAAGAATTCTTAGGACTCAAACGGCTCACCTTGAACGCCATGGTTCAAGACCGCTCGCAGGTTCACGAAGTGACCTCCTACAAACTCTTTAGAGAAGCGGGCATCCCCGCTCCCCGAGCGGGTTACGCCAGAGTCAAGATCGACGGCGCCTATCAGGGGCTCTACGCCAACATCGAATCCCTGGACGAAATCATGCTCAGCCGCTGGTTCACTTCGACCGAACACCTCTACTCGGGTCCTAGGCCGTGCGACCTAGTCCCAGGTAACGACTGTTA